>JAACDH010000582.1 GCA_009936995.1 Rhodobacterales bacterium | reverse complement strand
CTTCGCTCGTGGGAGAGCTTGAGGGTCGCCAGCTCGCTGCCAACGTCGGCGATGGTGCCGCCCTCGGCGCCGGTTCCGTCGGCGAGAAGATTTCCGGACTGGTCGGTGATGGTGACCCGGTCGGGGTCGAGGCCGCGGACCGAGTTGGAGACCGAGGCGACGACGGAGCGGACTTGCTCCTGGGAGAGGTTCGTGTTGGGCCGGAGCTTGAGCTGAATGGACGCGGTCGCCGGCTCGTCCTCGCCTTTAAACAGGCCTTCGTGGAACGGCGTGATCGCCACGTTGGAAGCTAAGACATAGTCGTAGTCATTCAACGTCTTGGCGATGTCGCCCTCGGCTTGACGGAGCAGGGCCCACTTGCGGGTGTTGGGGTCGAGGCCGGGTTGAAGCTCGCCTACGTCGGCGATGCTGTGCAGATGGCTCTTGCCCACCAGGGCGCGTTTGGCCGCGCCCAGTTGGGAGCTGTCTACCCAGAGGTTGCCCTCGTTGTCGATGGTACCTACGATCTCCGCCTCGTCGAGAACACCCAACGCAGTGGTAAGATCGTCGTAGGACGCGTGGGTCATCACAGCCCGAGTGGCGGCGGAGTTGGACCAGTAGCCGACGCCGGCGATGACGAGAACCGCCAACAGGATCGAGGCGTACAACGCGTTGCGTCGGTTCTGTTCAAGTCCCTCGTGGAAGGACATCAGTTGTTGGAGGCGTTCGTTCAAGCGATCGTTCCTAGATGGCCATGTTCATGACTTGTTCGTAGGCAGCGACCACGCGGTCTCGGACAGACACCATGGTACGCAGAGATATATCGGCTTTTTCCAGGGCGATCATGGTGCCGTGGAGGTCAACTTGTTCTCCGCTCGCGAGGAGGTCTAGGGCGGTGTCGCCAGTGCTCTGGGCCTGGTCCACCGAGTTGATGGCCGCGCCCAGTTTTGACTCGAAGCTGGTGTTCGAGACGTTGGTGGCGATGGGGCCTGCCGTGGACCCATTGAGCTGGGCTGCCCTTGCATATGCTGAAGCTCCGTTGACACCTGCAATCATGATTAGCGTCCAATCTCGAGGGCGCGGGACGCCATCTGGGTAGTGACGTCAATCACGGTGGCGTTCGCTTCGTAAGACCGGTTGGCGGTCATCAGGTCGACCATCTCGTGGAGGATGTCGACGTCGGGCATCATCACGTTGCCCTCTGCGTCTGCGTCGGGGTGGTTGGGGTCGTGAATCAGCCGGCCGTCAGACTCTGACACGTGAATCTTGGGGATGTGCACTTGGGCCAAGGCTCGGTCTAGGGTAGATCCGAAGGGGTCGAGCGCTTGGGCCTCGAAGATGGGAGCCTTTCGTTGGTAGGGCCCGCCTTCTGCGGTGCGAGTGGTATTGGCGTTCGCCATGTTCGACGCGACGGTCTGCATTCGCACACGCTGTGCCGAGAGGCCAGACGAAGCGATGTTGAAGGTATCGATCAGGTCCATGACTTACTTCCCGTCCGAGGCTGCGTACTTGAGCATCGCGAGTCGGCGTGAGAGGCCACCCGATACTGCGCGGTACATCAGCGCGTTTTCTTGCAGGCGCGCCATTTCGCGTTCTGCCACCACCGAGTTGCCATCGGTGCTCCACGGGGGAGCCTCAAGTTCGGTAATGACGGGATTTTCCATCCCATCTCCACCGCTGCCGTGGCGAACATTCGTACGTCGCATCTGGAGCTTATTGCCGGTGTCCATCGCCGTGGACAGGGCGTCGCGGAAATCCACCACTTTCGCCTTGTACCCGGGGGTCTCGGCGTTGGCGATGTTGCTCGCCGTGACGGTGTGCTGTTGCTGCCGCAGGGTAAGAACCCTTGACATGCCTCCGAGGATCGGATCGAACAGCGCTCCACTCAATTGGCCCTCCATGGCTGCAGCAGCAATCGGACGGAGGTGGATATAGTTTAGTGATGAATTATAGTTTTATTGTTCTTCGGTCGCAAATAGGCGTCTTTTTAGTGATGCGATGGCCCATTCTTCGGCCAATAGTTCACGCCAAAGGGGTGTTACGGGAGATTCGGGTGGCGGGAGTGGCGGTGTGGGAACAGCGTCGAGCGCCGCGACGGAGGCGAGCCATGCAGCGTGCTCAGCCGTCCACTCGTTGTCGGCTTGAGCGAGCACATCCGTGGCCGTTGCGTGGGCGAGGGTGGGTTCGCCGAGCTCGAGCAGGCATCGAGTCCCCGCTAGCGCTGCGTCGGGATTGGTGTCGTCCTTAAGGTATGTGACCGCTTCGGTGCAGCGGTTGTTACGGGCCAACAGCAGGCCGAGGCTTCGACGGGGCAGCGCTTGTTCCGGGGCCGCTGCGATTGCGCGTCGGTAGGCTTTCTCGGCGCTGTCGAGATCTTTGAGGCCTAGGTGTGCATTGGCTTGGGCGAGCTGCCGTCGGACCTTGTCTTTGCTGGGCGCGTATGTGTCCAGGTAGGTGAGCGTGTCCAGAGACTCGCGGAATCGGTCGCTGAGGGTGTAGAGCTCTGCCAGGCCCAGGAGGGCGTTGCTGTTTTCGCGGCCAGTGACCGTGTGTACCTGCAGGGCTCGCTGCTGCAGCTTGAGCGCCGCTTCGGACAGCCCGAGATCG
>JAACDH010000091.1 GCA_009936995.1 Rhodobacterales bacterium | reverse complement strand
TTGTCCCGGCGTGATGTCTTCGGTGGGCAGGCAGCCGTTCTGGTCACAGATAGAGTAGGGGAACATCAGGTTGGTGCCGAGCTGAGACTCACACTGGTTCGCATTGCTGCATTCCACCGTGTCGTCAATGAAATCCCACCAGTAGTAGCCCCACTCGACTGGGTGGTAGAGACCCGCGTAGTGGCCAACCTCGTGGGCCATGGTCTCGCCCATCAAGGAGATCTCATCTGGATCGAACGTTCCATTTCCGCCCGCGTGGACCAGCCATGAAATGTTCACGAAGGTGTTCTCGCTGGGCACGATCGTACCTGGAATACCGGCCGAGATACCGTAGGTACCCATTTCGCTGCGAATGAGCTCTCCGACCACCAAGTGTAGGTCGCCATCGTTCTTTTGGTCCGCCACGTTCTCCACGCTAGGGTCGCCTCGGTAGGTCCAATCGAGAAATGGATCGAGCGTGGTGGACCGGTAGTGTTCTTCGAGTACGAGGCTTTGGGCGCCCCAAACAACCCGCCACCGCTCTACGGCTTCTTCGATGGCAGCCACGACGTCAGCGTTTTGGTCGACGCCATCAGCGTAGGAGATCTGAACCCGAACCACAGCACTTGATACGTCGGGGTCACTCTTCTTAACCACCGCGATGTCGAGATCAGCGTTGTCAATGTAGTAGCCTTCTCGATCGTTGACGGCGTACACCGCGCGCCACTCGCCTTGTTGCAGCGGGCCATCAACGTCGCGGACGGGCCAGTTGAGGGCCGTCGTGCGGGTGTCGCCAAAGATGGCACCGGTGAGCGAACGGTCAGACCAATAGAGATCTTCCCAAAACAGCACTTGGGTGCCGTCTGGTGCAAACAAGCGATCTAGAAACACTAAGTGCTCCGATGAGTCTCCAGTAATCTGGAAGGACGTAACGCCCGGTCCAACATCGACGAAGATTTCGAGGCGCCCATTTGGATTCGTCTGATCCGTGTACTCGTTGATTTCGAGCATTGACTGCGTAGACGTGGTGCCGGTGCTGGTCGAGGTGGTGCCCGTAGTAGGCGTCGTGCTGGTGGTATTGGTGGTTGCCCCTGTGGTAGCGGTGTCATTTTTGCCAGAGGGACCGTCACTGCTGCCACAGCCAACCAGCGCTACTGCCAGTAGAAGGCTGCGGATCATTGGGCCACCTCGGGAACCAATGCTCGAAGTTCAGGGGCCTTCGCCGCCAAGATTCGGGCGCGCGCAACATCGGGCAGGGGGCCTTTCTCCAGGGCCAATTGGGCGACTGGCACAGCAACTTCGAGCGGCATGGCGTCGAGATTGGCCAACACCATCCGACCGAAACCTTGGTACTCGTCGGCAACCACCCAATCGGCAAGGCGGTCGCGGATTTCGGTCGCATGACCGGCGATCAGACAGTCGGCAGCGCGCATGGGTGCCCAAGACGGATGCGGCGTGTCATCCACCACAAGAAGAAGCGTGGACACCGGAGTAGGCGTCAGCGCTTCAAGCTCAGCGCAAGCGATGGGGTGGCGCAGGCTGAGCGCGCGAATCACTTCGGCGTTGGGGGCGGTCTGTGCTGACGCAGCCCCGCTGAGAAAAAGAGCAAGCCACATGAGAATCTCCGATTAGGAGCGTTCATCATGCCTTAGAATCGGCTCCTACACTACTTTGTCTCGAAACCAACCTTGCGAAGGCCTCGCATCGTGCGAGACCAGTCCTTTTCGACCTTTACGAAAAGGTCGAGGTGAACCTTGCACGCCAGCACCGACGAGATTTCCTTGCGGGCAAGAGTGCCGATGCGCTTGAGCATCTCGGCCTTCTTGCCAATGACGATGCCCTTTTGACTTGGCCGCTCGACCACCACGTTGCACAAGATGCGAACGCGATTCTTGGTTTCGCGCTCCGACTCGTCGAAGTCGACCACTTCGATGTGGGTGGCGTAAGGCACCTCTTGCTCGGTGAGGTGGAAAATCTTCTCACGGATGATCTCCGACACCAAGAAGCGCTCTGACACTTGCGTCCACTCGTCTTCGGGGAACAGCAGAGGCCCAACTGGCAGCACAGCGGTGATTTCTTTGAGCAGCAGCGGAACGCCATCCCCCGTCAGCGCCGACACTGGGATGGCAGCAATGACGTTCAGGCGCCCGTGAATGGCCTCCATCACGGGCAAGAGCATGGGCAGCGGCACAACATCGATCTTGTTTGCGACGAAGATGACCGGCTTTCCGGACGCCTCGATGGCCTTGATGATGAACTCATCTTCGGGATTGAGCAGATCTATTTTCCGGCTGACACGAGAGGCCAGCGTGGTCATGTCGCCCAACCAGCAGACCACGTCGACATCGCGGAGAGCCTGCATGGCGTGACCTACCATCACCTTGTTCAGCTCGGTGAAAGCATCGTGAATCCCAGGGGTGTCCACAAGGACCGCCTGCATATTTTCGCCAGTATGCACGCCTACAATTCGGTTTCGCGTGGTCTGTGGCTTCGACGAAATAATCGCCAACTTTCCGCCCAGAATTTGGTTAAGCAGTGTTGACTTACCGGCGTTTGGGCGTCCAATCAGCGCGACGTAGCCGCTGCGGAACTCGGTCATGGAATCTCCACGGTCCATTGATTGCGAACCAGACAGGAACGGGGCCTTATCTCGATTTGACCAATTTGAAAGGCGGCTCGAAGGGATCGGCGATGCTGATTGTTGGGACCGTGCGTTCTGCCCACGTCTGTAGGCGCACAACAGATGTGCAGGAGCGGAGCGCCCCGATGGGGAGCCACCAGCTCAAACAACCGGTCAAGCGCCCGTCTGGACTCAACGAGCTCTCGTAGGGAGGAGTGAGCGGGACCGGCGATCGCGCGGCCCAGCCCATCGGGTCCAGGCTGCATACCCACGCGGATCACTTCGACGCCAGCGCCCTCGAGGACGTCCATCATGACCCGGCAAACGGTGACGGCCTCTCCCAAACCAAGCGGAGTGTATTGTCCGCCCGCATGTACCTCTCGCAGATCGGACTGGTCGAGGACCAAAACCGGATGCAGTCGGGCAGTGTCGAAATGCTCGCTGGCGATCGTCGCGTCGGCGACCGATGTCTGAAAGTCGCTACCAGGCAGCCCTGGCGCCAGCGTGACGCCAGCGCGAACGCCCGCATCCCGGATGCCATGAGCCATCTGCAAGACCCGCCGCTTGCGATACGGACGTCGGCACGCGCGCAGAACGAGGTCGTCGAAGCACAGCACATCGAGTTCGACGGCGCGGACGCCACGGTCCACCAACTTGGCGGCGTCGGCGCGGCTCATAAGGTCAGGCCGCACGCGAACTTGAAAAGGCCGCTCCCCAATCGCGTCTAGCAGCTGTTCGCTGGGCAACGCGCCACCGTAGAAACCCACCACCAGACTGTCGTCAGGCCCTGACCGTTCGGAACGGTAGTGTTCGATGAGGGCAGCGAGGGTGTCGGGCGAAGGCGGTTGGGGCGACGGGTTGCACAGCAAGCAACGGGGGGCTGCGGGACAGCACCCCAGCGGAACTGGCACAATGACCGTGCGCGGAACCCTTGCGGCGGATGCCTCGGTCAACCGCTGTTCTGCAGACGACCAAGCGCATCGGCCGCCGCAGCGCGTTCGGCGATGTTCTTGCGCTTGCCCACACCAGAGCCGACCACAACGCCATCGACGTAGGCATCCATACAGAAGAACGTCTCTTGGCCACGGACTTCGGTCTTTTCCGCATTCTCGATGTACACCGGAGCGCTACCGCCGTTAGTCTGGGTAAGTTCTTGGAGCAGGGCCTTGGGGGGCTTCCACTCTTGACGCTTCTCGGCGGGCAAGGCCAGCACCAGCAGACGAGGCCCCATCAAACGATTCACCATGTTCCGACAAGCCTCGATTCCGCCGTCGAAGAACGCCGCACCCAGGATACTCTCGACCGCATCCGCTAGGTTGGATGGCCTCGTGGCGCCTCCCGAGCGCTGCTCGCCACGCCCCAGCCGGAGCAGCGGGCCCAACGCCAATTTTTTTGCGATCTGGGCGAGGTTCTGCTGGTCGACCAGCATGGCTTTCAAGCTGGACAGCTGACCCTCAGTGGCCTTCGGGAACCGCCGCATCAGCAGATCGCGGGTACACAGTTCGAGTACGGCATCACCGAGAAATTCGAGGCGTTCGTTGTCTTTCGCGTCGTGTTCGTTTGCGTAGGAGCTGTGGGTAAGGGCCTGTTGAAGAAGCTCGACACGCTCGAAGCGATATCCCAACCGGGTTTGGAGTGATTTATCGTTGTTCAAGAGGGATATCCACGGAGTGCACGACCAATCCAGGCACCGCCAAGCACTCGATCGCCGTCGTAGAAGACCGCGGCTTGTCCAGGGGCTACCGCGCGCTCGGGTTCCAGAAAGTCCACCTGGAATCGCTTGTCGCCCGCGCCAATTTTACACGGCACCTTTCGGCCTCGGTGGCGGATTCGAACGGTGACTTCGCGGTCTGGACCGGGGCGATCATACCAGTTCGCGGTGTTGGCGATGAGCCCGACGTTGTCGAGCAGACTCATGTCTGTACTGACCACCACACGTTTCGTGTCCGCTTCGACCCGGATGACGTAAGCGGGTTTGCCCAAGGCGACCCGCAGCCCCCGCCGTTGTCCGACGGTGTATCGGAAGAAGCCATCATGGGTGCCAAGCACTTTACCGGTTTCGTCGACGATTTCCCCCGAACCATCGGCGTCGGGGCGGTGGTCCCTGACGAACCGCGTGTGGTCGTCGTCGGGGATAAAGCAGATCTCTTGGCTCTCGGGCTTCGATGCGGTCACCAGGCCCAGGCGTTCTGCGTGCGCGCGCACCTCGGGCTTGGTCATGCCCCCCAGGGGGAACAGGGTCTGAGCGAGCGCGTCTTGGGTGACCGGAAACAAGAAATAGGACTGATCTTTGTCTAGGTTGGTGCTCTCGAGCAGCTGCAGACCGTAGCGTCCGTCGGCTATCCGGGCGTAGTGCCCAGTGGCCATGTGCGAGGCGCCCAGCGCACGGGAACGCGCCAACAACACCTTAAACTTGAGCACGCCGTTGCACTGAATGCATGGATTTGGGGTACCTCCAGACAAGTAAGTGTCGGCGAGGTTGTCCATCACCGCCTTCTGAAAAGCGGTCTTCAGATTCATGACATAGAAGGGAATGCCTAGCTTGTCAGCTACTCGACGGGCGTCTAGAGCGTCGTCGAGTCCGCAGCAGTGGCCTTTGGCCCCGCCGGGAGGTGCGTCGTGCAACTTC
>JAACDH010000581.1 GCA_009936995.1 Rhodobacterales bacterium | reverse complement strand
TGGGCCAAGAAGAGGCTGTTGTGCGCGCCTTCGGAAAGACGCCACTGATGATGGAGGCCTTTTCCCAGCGCATCGGCGTGGACTACCCGTGGCCTCGCTACGACCAAGTGGTTGTGCATGACTTCATCTTCGGCGGCATGGAGAACGTCGCCTGCACCACGATGACCGACCTGCTCTTGGTCACCGAAGATGCCATCCTCGACTGGGATCCTGATGGACTGGTCGCCCACGAGCTGGCGCACCAATGGTTCGGCGACCTCGTCACCTGCCAAGATTGGTCACAGGGATGGTTGAACGAGTCATGGGCAACAGTCATGGAGGCCGTCTGGTGGGAGACCGACCGCACCGCTGAAGAGGCCATTTGGTACCGCTGGGAAACGGCAAACGGCTACTTTGCCGAACACGGCGGCCGCTACCGGCGCCCCATCGTCTCCTACGACTTCCGCGAGCCCATCGACGTGTTCGATCGGCATCTGTACAACAAGGGCAGTTGCGTGCTTTGGACCCTCCGCGCCGAGCTTGGCGACGACGCGTTCTGGAGTGGGGTAAAGGGCTACCTCAACCGCCACCGCCACCAAACTGTGCACACCCGCCACTTTCAGCGAGCCCTCGAAGAGTCCTCGGGACGCAACCTAGACGGCTTCTTCCACCAGTGGGTACACAGCCCCGGTCATCCGCTGCTCGACGTCACACTGGCCGCCAAGGGCAGCTTGCTTACGGTCAACATCAAGCAGACTCAGGGCGCCGACGATGGCGTACCCGAGGCCTTCGACCTGACCCTCAATCTCGAGGTCGTGTACGAAGACGGCGACGTGCAGAGCATTGCGCTGCCGGTGGACGAAAAAATCCGCAGTTGGGCGGTTCCGGTCACCAAGCCTGTGGCGACCGTTCGGGTCGATCCCACCTTCCAGGTGTTGGCGCAGATCACCCTGCACGCGCCCGACGCCTGGCTGAAGTTACTGTTGAACGATGTTTGCCCGGTCCTCTCGGTTCGGGCAGCTCGGGCGCTGATGGCCTCCGATTCGCCGCGTGCCGTCGAGTC
Source organism: Rhodobacterales bacterium (assembly GCA_009936995.1). Taxonomy (GTDB): domain Bacteria; phylum Myxococcota_A; class UBA796; order UBA796; genus JAACDH01. Next base: position 6,751 of record JAACDH010000581.1, on the reverse strand, counting down.
AGTCGCCGCCACCCTCGTCAACCACCGCTTTCACGCGGTCCGGAGCGCCCTAGCCGGAGCCTTGGGCAAACGGGGTGGCCAACAGTCCCTCGACGCCTTGTGCGACGCACTTCCGAACGAAGAAGACCCTCGGGTTCGTGCGGCCATCAGCGGCGCCTTGGGTGGTTTTCCGCAGCTGGCGGCGGCCGACGCGCTGCTCGCCGATGCTGAGCGCAGCTTCCCAACAGTTCAGCTCCATGGCGCCTTCCTCGCAGCACTTGGCCAAACGCGAGACAGCCGCGCTCTCGAGGTCATCTCCGAAAATCTAGACGACGACGGCTGGGCCTTCACAGTCACTCGTCGTGGGCTGGCTGGACTGGGTGCATCGCGCAATCCAAAAGCCATGGATGTGCTGCTTGCACACTCCCGCACCGGTCGTCCCGATCGGGTTCGCGGCGCAGCGGCGGCGGCCCTGGGCACCCTGGCCGACAAGTGTGTCGACCTTCGCGATGCCTCGGTCGAACGCCTCATCGAGATGCTTCGCGAGCCGGGCTTTAGCGCGCAACTGGTGGCCATCGCAACCCTCGGCCGTCTACGTGATGAGAGGGCCTTGGGACCGCTGTCTCAAGTGCACCACACCGCACCGGACGGTCGTACGCGGCGCTCGGCCTACGAGGCGTTGGTCCGGATCCGTGAGGGGCGCGATAGCGAGAAGGGGCTGGCGATACTCAAGCTCCGCCTCGAAGAGCTCGAAGGTACCAATCAGAGCTTGCGGTCGCGCATCGACAAGCTCGAGATGACCGCCGAGTAGCCATGTCTTTAGCGGGGATTGCTCTGAACGCCGCGGCGGCGCTCTAGGGGCCCGTGATCGACAGCTGCCAGTTACCGCTCTCGGTGACAGTATCTGAATATCCGGCGACCCGGATCATGAACTCTTCGCCCACCCACCCGTGCATGGTGATGGCCTCGCCGCCACCGCTGCCGGATGAAAAAACGTCTGCACAGGCGGAGGCATCGGTTGAGCAGGGGCGATGAATGGACAGTACCGAGTCGAAGCTGGTGGCGCCAGTGAGGCTGAACGTCCAAGCTCCAGAGGACGGAGGTGTCCAATTTAGGATGTGGTCCTTGCCGCTATTGTAGTCGCAAACAGCGGGATCGAGGGTGTCGTCAGAGCCGATGGTGCTGCCGGCAATTAGGCCGGTGTTGCTTCCGAGGTCTTGGTCGGCGACGATCGCGGTTCCAGGCTGCACGTTGAGTTGAAAGTCACCGAGAGAGGTGGGTCCGTAGCCGTCGACGACCACCAAATAGGTGTCTCCGCCGGTGACTTCGTAGCCCAAGTACGACGTGTTGGTGTCGGCGCTGTCGTCGTCGTTGCACACGATCTCGTCACCGGAGCAGCTAGACAGGAGGTACAGCACGGTGTCGTAGTTGGTGCCGCCTGTGTCGAAGCCGAAGCAGCCGCTGTTGGGCGCCGTCCAAGCGACTGCGTAATCGAGCCCACCGTCGGAAGAACCGTCGAAGCAGGCCGTGGACTGGTCGTCGCTTGCACCTTCATTGGTTCCTGAACTGACGGCATCGCCCACCGCGGACCCAGCGTCTTCGTCTGCACAGTCAAGATCGGTTTGAACCGTAGTTGTGCTGGTAGAAGTTGTGGTACTGGTCGTTGACGGTGTCGTTGACGATGTGGTGGTGTCGACAGAGGTGTCGGCAAGATTGGCTTTGTTATCGATTTCGGCGCTGGTGACCCAGCAGCCAGTCAGCGTGAGGAACCATACGAGTGGAAGACGTTGCATGGGACCATGATAATCAGCGGAGGGGTAGATTGGCGATATGTTCTCCCCGTTCGAACCAATCAGATACCTCGATTGACAGTCTGTCTCGTTCAGTTGGGTGACAAGATGCCGCCTTGAGCGGTCCCACGGACTCATCGGGAAAGCACGATGACGGTCTCGAGGTGCCGGGTCTTTGGGAACAAGTCGAAGCAGCGGACGGACTGGATCGTGTAGCCCACTTTCTGGGCCTCTTTGAGGTCGCGGGCGGCGCTGCGGATGTTGCACGAGACATAGATGATGGCTCGGGGACGGTTCCGAAGTAGCTTGGAGATGACCCGTTGAGCACCCGCGCGGGGAGGATCGAGCACGACGATATCGAAGGCCTCTCGACTGGGGTCGAAGCGCTCGACTTTGCCGGCGATGGCGGTGACGGGGAGGGCGAGTCGTTGTGCGTTGTGCTTGAGGTCGCCGATGCTCTGGCCCTCGAGCTCGACAGCGATGACGCTGGGACCACTGTTGGCGATCGGCAGCGAGAGGTTGCCGATCCCCGCATACAGATCGAGAACGCGAGTGCCCTGGTTGTGCTGGATTGCTTCGACCACGAAGGCCACCAGTAGCTCGTCGACCTCGAGATTCACCTGGAAGAAGGCGAGGGGGCTGGCGCGCAGCCGCAGACCCGCTACGTCCATGAAGAGCTTTGGATCCCCGGCGATCACCTTGCCGTTGAGAGCCACATTGCCGAGCGCACCTAGGCCATCACGCACCTCGCGCTCGATCTTCCTCGACGACTCGAAGCAGTAGGCCACCTTGGTGCCGTCGGTGCGGATCTCGAGGGTGTGCAGACCCTTGAGTGCGCCGGGCGTGATCCAGGCGCGAAGCGCTGCGAGGGCGCTGTTCAGCTCGGGGCGAGCAATTTCACAGGTGTCGATGGCCACCAAGTCGTGCGAGCGGTGGGCCCGGTAGCCAACTTGGTCTTCTTGAATAGACAGCTTCAGTCGCGCCCGGTGCCCGGTGGCTCGCGGAGAGCGGACGACTGGAGGTGATTCGGGCAGGCGAAGAGCCTGGGCCACCATGTGGGACAGGGCGTTGTGCCGGGCCGCTGTGTTTAGGGCGGAGAGGTCGCATCCCCCACACTGGGCATCCCAGGGGCAGGTTGGCGTGACTCGATTCGGTGATGGATCGGTAATGGCGGTGACCGTTCCTTCGATATTCCGGCCCTTCCGACCGGGCTCTTGAAAGTCGACGACGTCCCCAGGGACAACGCCGTTGAGGCGAACCACGCCCTCTGGCATACGCCCTGCGCCACGGCCGTCTGGTTGAATCCACTCGATGGTTACAGTGCTCATTGGCCGGACATATCCTGTCTGGCTCGTTACCGTGGCACCATGAACGAGGAGACCCCATCCATCGCGATCATCGTCGCGACCTACAACCGCGGTTCCGATCTACGCCTCACGTTAGCGGGGCTGTGCAACCAGCTGGTTGCGTCAGCCGAGGTCTGGGTGATCGATCAGTCCGAGCCTGACGTTTCGGATGCGAATCGGGCGTTTGTTGCCAAACTCGACGACCCTCGGTTCCATTGGCGACACCAACCGCCTAGCCTGCCGAAGGCGCGAAACGCGGGAATCGCCTGCAGCCGGGCGCCCATCGTTTGGTTCATCGACGATGATGTTCGGCTCAGCGACGGCTGTCTACAGGGGCATCTCGATGCCTACGAAGATCCGCGAATCGGTGGCGTAGTGGGGGCGATTACCGAGCAATCGATGCGACCAAACGCGCCGACTACCACCAACCGAGTAGGGCGCGGCGGCAGGATCTACACCAACTTGGAAGGCTCGGCCGCGCAGCGTATCCAGACCCTTAAAGGCTGTAATATGTCGTACCGTCGCCAGGCTCTGGAACAAGCCGGCGGATTTGATCCCGGGTTCATGGGCACGGCCTTCCTCGAGGACGCAGATCTCAGCACACGGGTCCGGCGTTTAGGATGGTGGCTGCGGTTCCAGCCCGGCGCCCATTTGACGCACTTGTCGACCCCTCGGGGTGGGGTGCGGGTGGGGAGCGCTCTCGCCACCGAACATTGGAGGTTTCACAACACCGGTCGGGTCGTTCGAAAGCACCGTTCGCCTTGGACGTGGCCCTTGGTTGCCGGCACCTTTGCTGGGATTGCTGTGAAGCGCGCAATCGAGTGGAGAAGTCCCAAGGCGCCGCTACGGCTGATGGGCGCTCTGGTGCGCGGTGTGATCCACGGCGGTGAATTGGCGTAGACTGACGCGAAGGAGTGTCCATGGAATTCGACGAACTCGCCGGTATGGTCTCCTTGCTGTTCCCGGTCGGCCTCGGGAGCTTGGTCGGCTTGATGCTGAGCGTCGCGGTGCTGGTGATGATGGTTATGGGACGCCGGGTGCCGGCCGGTGCCGCTGTTGCCGGCCCGCTGTTGCCAGCGATTATCTGCTCATCAGTGGCTATGTACGCCAGTTTGCAGTGGGACAACCCGGACGCATCGGTCGCCCAGCAGGCGTTGGTCCAGGCCACACTCACCCGCGCTTTCGGGCTGTTCGCGGTGAGCGCTGTGTCGCTACCGCTGTTGCTGGGATTGGCTGTCCAAGGTGCCCGACATCAACCCCGAGAGACGGCCCGTGCTGCGGTGGCGTTTGGCGGTGTCGCCCTGGTTGTTCTCGTTTGTTTTGCGGGTTCAACGGTTGATGGCGTCAACGCGTTCTTCGTGCAGATTCGAGCGATTGGCTACGGCCTCGCTGGACTCCTCGTGGCCGCGGCGATGCTAAGCGGAAAGGCCAAAGAGGGTAACGGGTCCGAGGTTGGGGCGTCTGCTTCATTGATCTTCGCCATCCTGGTGTTCGCTGGCGAGGTGTCCGGGCGTGGACTGTGCAAGCTGTTCCTGGTGCAGGGTGTGGATTCCGTACCGCTGGACGATCGTTCGGTGTTGGTGACCAAATATATGGCGATCTACGCCGGCGAGTTGCCGTGGATGTACGCCGTAATGGGCACCTCTCTGTGGGTCGCTTCCTGGGGCATTTTCTGGGTGGCCAAACAAGGTGGACGCCGCGGAGCGCTGTCTGGCGCGGGGGCGATATGGCTCGTGGCCTTGGTCGGCATGTGGTTCGCTGGCGATCCAAGTGTCGACACGATGATCGCAGTCGCGGATCGCCTACCCTGATCGTCGGGCGCCGCCTACCTCGATCGAATACAGTCACCCCCTGATGTGAGGAGGCTCCAATGCCCAACGCGTATATCTCCGGTACTGGCTACTACGTCCCCCCCCGTGTGGTCACGAATGATGATCTGGTGAAGGACTACGGGATCGACACCAGCCATGAGTGGATCGTGAAGCGAACGGGCATCGAGGCCCGACGCTATGCGGAAAAGGGTGTGGGTCCATCCGACTTGGCACTGCCTGCGGCCGAGAAAGCCATCGAGAACGCTGGGCTGGACAAGTCCGACATTGACATGATCATCTTCTGCACCTTGTCGCCCACCTACGCGTTCCCGGGCGACGGTGTCATGCTGCAAGAGAAGCTCGGCCGTTGTGAAGACGGCCACCGCTTCATCCCCGCGCTCGACATTCGGAATCAGTGCTCTGGCTTCTTGTACGGCCTGTCTACCGCCACGGCGATGGTCAAATCTGGCGCGCTGAAGCACGTCATGGTTGTGGGCGCCGAGGTTCATTCCGCCGCCCTGGACCTCACCACCCGTGGTCGCACGGTGTCCTCGCTATTTGGCGACGGCGCCGGGGTGTCCATCGTCTCGGCAACGGAAGAAGACCGCGGCGTGCGCAACTGGCACCTTGGCGCAGATGGTCGCTTCGCAGATGTCCTCTGCCAGCGCGTCTGGGACATGCGCGAGCGTCCCTTCATCCCCCAAGATGAAAACGGTGTTGGCCAAGTAAAGCCCGAGATGATGTTCGCTGAGATGAACGGTCGACTCGTGTTCAAACACGCCATCGAGCGCATGGTTGCTGTGTTGATGACCGCCTGCTGGGAAGCGGGAATCACCCTCGAAGACGTCGACCTGTTCTGCTTCCACCAAGCCAACCTGCGCATCAATCAGTACGTCTCCGACATGCTGAAGATCCCCGCCGAGAAGACGGTCCACAACATCCAGCGGTTCGGCAACACCACTGCCGCCACCATTCCTATTCTCCTCGCAGAAGCCGAAGAGAGTGGAAAACTGAAGCCGGGAATGAAAGTGGCCTGTATCGCCTTTGGTTCAGGATTCACCTGGGGCGCTGCCCTCATCGACTGGTAGCTCGTGCTCACGCTGACGCTTCGCTCCTCAAAGAACGGCCAGATCCTTGCTCGTATCGTCGAGCAGAATGGGGAGGTGTACGTACTTGATTTCGGAGATCGTGCGGTCATCGACGACGCCACACAGCGTATCCACGCCGGATTTACCGTGTTTCGAGGCGGACAGCTCGTTCGCGCCGCACCTCGCGCCCCAAATTTGTTGTTCTTGCTCGCCGACTTTTACGCCGGCGAAGGCGTACTGGTCTCGGTCGAAGAACCGCTCTATGCGAACCGCACGCACTCCCTCGAAACGCGATTTGCCCAACGGGGCGACGAGCTGACGATGGTACCCGGTATTGAAGACACCCAAGACCTGCCCACCGACATGTGGAGTAAGGCCGATGCCGCTCAGGTAAACGAGCTGGTTGGGAACTGGCGGGATCGGGCAGTTCGCGAGACGTGGAGCCCGAACGACCCCATCGATCTCGAGCCACTGTCGCCAATTTCGACGGAAGCATTAGGATTGACAGATGATGCACCCACTGAGGTGCTTCTTAAATCTGACCTGACGCGAGATGTTTCCGACCTTGATGCGGACGAGCCAACGTAGAACCCATTTCGGAAGCTATGCGCTATCAGGTGTGTTGCATGCGCTGTTATTGTGGGTTGTACAATGTGATCCAGGCGGCTCACCTACGGTGCATGTCCAGCGTTGGATTCCGCCGCAGACGCAGAATTCGGCGAGCCCGGTCGACACCG
>JAACDH010000580.1 GCA_009936995.1 Rhodobacterales bacterium | reverse complement strand
GCTTCACCATCGAAAATCCGGCCACTCCGGTGCCCAATGGAAGGCGAACGCCCACCAATTTTTGAGCGTGAGGGCCGCTGACCGCTGTAAATCGGAGGTATCCGCGCTCTTCGAGGATCACGGCGCCCGATTCTGCCGGCACCACCTCGCGAAGAACGGTGAGCGCCAACTGACCCGCCACACGGGGGGTGTCTGCGTCAAGAATTGCGTCGAGGGGATCTGTTTCTTCGTCAAGCTCGACGATGGCTTCGAAAGGCAGCGCCTCGAGTTCCTCAAACTCCTCCGCGGTATCTTCGAGAGGAAGCTCTTGGAGCTGCTGGACGATAAAGCCCGTACCTGTGGTAATATCACGGGCGATGACTGTTCCATTCTGCAAAACTTCGCAGGCTAGTCGCTGAATTGCGTCAGCTCGCCCCATCTCTGCCAAACCCAGACCGAGAGCCTGAATCCAATTGTTGCCCTGTACCTGCACGGCGGCTAGGCCACGGGCGGACACCGAAAAGCTCTGCATCCGCGCTCCGTCGACGACTTCCACCGTAACAGGTCGGAGGAAGAGCGGTGGAGCATCACCGCGAAAGCCGATAGCTCCCCTCTGCAGACAGACCACCGGAGAGAAGTTCATGCAGGCCACCGAGGGCAACGCGCCGCCCGACGCCATGGGGCGATTCCGCCGTTGGGCAGCTATCGCCGTGGCAATCGCGGCGCTCGGCTGGGTTGGGTACGCGCTCTTCCGCGGTTTTTCCGACACCGCAGCAGAGCTTAGTAGCTTCGCTTGGACCTGGTATATTGCCGTCTTAGCGCTCACGTTGGTCAATTACGGGCTGCGCTACTTCAAGTGGCACTACCTGCTAGGTCAGCTCGGTGTTCACGTTCCACACCGCTACAACTTGTGGATCTTCCTCTCGGGTCTGGCGATGGTGATCAGCCCAGCCAAGGCCGGTGAGGTCGTAAAACCCTACCTAGTGCGGGTAGTCTCGGGCGCGCCTATGGCGAAGACGATTCCAGCACTCATCGCGGAGCGTATTACCGACGGCATCGCGGTTGTCGTGCTCGCCGCCATCGGCGTCACCACCTATGCCGCCGACGCATCAGGCCTCATCTGGGCCACCCTGGGCACCCTTCTGCTCGGCATCGCAGCGCTCAGTGTGCAGCCCTTGGTCCACGGCGTCCTCTCGATAATCGGCAGCGTGCCCAAGCTGGGCGGCGTCGCCCAGCGCCTCACCGAAAGCTACGACGCCATGAGAACTGTGCTGGCTCCTGTCCCGCTGGTATTTACCATCGTCATCAGTCTGGTCGCGTGGTTCGCAGAGTGCGTAGGCTATTGGTTCGTGTTCAAGGGACTAGGGGTAGCCGCGACCCTCGACCAGAGCACCTTTCTCTACGCCTTCAGCACCGTCTTCGGCGCCCCAAGCCCCGGCGGTATGGGCATGGCCGACCTCGCACTTTCCGAAGGCGCCCTGTCGATGATCCACGGAATCACGCCCGGCCAAGCGTTGGCAGCTTCTTTGCTCGTCCGCGTTGCCACGCTTTGGTTCGGAGTTGTGCTCGGTGCGTTCGCCCTGTTGCGAATGGAACAGGTCATCGAGGATGCGCGCGCGGTAGAATAGCGAAGTGGAGGCGCCATGTTTCTGGCAGCTGTCGTACAACTCAATTGCACGTCTAATTCCGAGAAAAACTGGTCCTCAGCCGAGGCGCTAATTCGCCGTGCCGCGCAGTCGGGGGCCACCCTCGTCGCGACACCTGAGAACAGCAACTTCCTCGGTCCCCACCACGACAAAGTCCGTCTGGCGGAGCCCATCACCGGCCCCACTGTTCAACGCTTCGCCGACTTGGCCCGGGAGCTAGACATCACCTTGGTCGTCGGCTCTGTGAACGAGCGTAGCGACGACCCAAACCGCTGCTACAACACCACCATCGTGCTTACCCCCCAGGGTGAGATCGCCGGTAGTTACAGGAAAGTTCATCTTTTTGATGTCGATCTCTCCGACGAAGTTCGCTTCCTCGAGACCAACACCACTGTCGCTGGCGACGCGCCTGTCGTCGCCCAGACACCGGCCGGAATGCTCGGTCTCTCCATCTGCTACGATCTGCGCTTTCCCGAGCACTACCGCCAATTGCTCAACTTCGGCGCGCAACTCCTGATGGTGCCCTCGGCATTTACCTCCACAACCGGCCAGGCCCACTGGGAGCCGCTACTCCGCGCCCGAGCCATCGAGAACCAGTGCTACGTACTCGCCCCCGGTCAGGTGGGGCATCACGACGACAACGGGCTGCGCCACAGCCACGGTAATTCCATGATCATTGACCCTTGGGGTCTGGTCATCGCCCGCTGCAGCGACGGCCCGGGTCTCGCCCTGGCCGAAATCGATCTAGAACGCCTTCGCGCCATTCGACGCGGCATGCCCTGCGCCAGTCATCGACGCCTAGGCCTGACTCTTCCCAGGAGCAAATCGTGAACGCACTCCTCATCGCACTGTCTTTAGCGGCCTTCGCCAAGCCCACCTCGGACGACACCATTCAAATCGTCATCGATACGCTGTACGGTAAGCCCGTTCCCAAGGCCGCGGTGTGTACCGCGCGTCCCGAGATGCCGCCTGAGATCACCGGCGAGCCCGTCGCTATCGGAGTGATGCGTGGAAACGAGGGCTGCCGGCTGCTCGGTGTGATGGTCAATGGCGGGTACCTCAAGTCCGAAGTCGCCTTTCCGAAGGCCCTCAATACCGACGCATGGGGAAAACTGAGGCAGTCCCAGAAGGGCGAGCTCCTACAGGTCTGGACCACGAAGGTGCTGCTGGCGTTTGACCAGCTCGACCCCGCTGACGAAAAGCCCAATAACGCCGCTAGTGGTAGCGGTACCCAGGTCAATGCTTCTTTCTGGCAACGCACCGACGAGCGTCGATTCACGCAACACACCCAGGGCCTGTACAACTTCGACAAAGACGGCATCTTGGTCAGTCACGACCGAGACAACGGCGAGCTCTGGAAGTCGAT
>JAACDH010000579.1 GCA_009936995.1 Rhodobacterales bacterium | reverse complement strand
CGCGACACCCTCCACGTGGATGTGGTGCACGATAATGGCTTTGTCGACGGTCTCCAAGATTTGGTGGATTACACCTACGATTCAAGCAGCCAGACCGTACACATCTTGGGCCTAGGTCCGACGGCAGGTACTTGGGTTCGCGTTCGCTATCAGGCGGAGTTCAACGAAGACTAAATTGGACTTACGGGGGTGCAGTCCGTGCTGGCGTCGACGTCGTGCTGGTTGAGCGGTTCAACCACGAAACCGATCTCGCGGGTGCCAGTCATCGGCACCTCCAAGAGTACGCACATCTGGTCGGCATCGGCGCTGCACGGCACGCAATCGAGGTAGACGTCGCGCAGCGAGCTGCAAGCGTCGTACTCGTCGAAGTTCAGCGCCGTGGCCATGGAGTCGGCCTCGACGACGCCAAGCCACCAGCCGTTGAGGAGTTCGCCGGTTTCGCGGTTCATTCGCCCGGTGATCTGGACGTGCTGCCATGTCCATGCCTGTCCGAGATCTACGCCGGGGCCGACGTCGATGGAGAACAGATCGCCCAGCGGAGAGTTGAGCAGTTCGCCCGTTGGAGGCGAGATGGTTGCGCCGCAATAGTCGTGTTGGGGTGGCGCGCTGTCGGCTTGGACATACGCCAAACGGACGGAGAGCGTAGGCGCATCCTCGACCAGGATCTCCATGGCTAGTTCTCGTGGAAAGTCCCATACCGACGGAGGAATATGCGGAAGCTCACCGTCGCGGATGTCGAGGCGCCAGGTTTCACCGGCTTGTGCCCAATCATCGGGCACGGTGAACGAGGGTTCGTCGGGTGGGATGTCCCACGGAGAAGTAACTGTGGTGTTCGCGGTAGGGGAATTCACGGCTGACGTCGGCAGGTTGCGCGCGGTGAGACCGGTGCAGCCGATGAGCAGTGCTATGGGAAGGAGTCGCTTCATGAGTGAGCATCTTAACACCGCGGTAGAACATGGGCGGTGTTCGTTGCCTGACATCCGGGTTTTAGAGGACGAGGCTGCGATGTCGCGGTACGTTAATGGACGTATTTACGCCGTGTTGGCCAACGACGCGCGCGCAGCCCAACCGGAGCGGCCATGAGCGATACGGGCAAGGCCAAGAACTGGAACGAAGCTGCGTTGTTGGACATCAACCCACACGAACACGATTTTCAGGAGTTCAAGGGGTCGGATTGGCTGGTCAACAACGCGGGCTTGATTCGCGGTGACTTCAGCATCAATCTGTCTAAGCAAGTGTCGGCGTTCGCGAATGGAGCCGGAGGACGGCTATTTATCGGCCTTGATGACGATGGGAAAATCGACGGCGGTGTTCCCGTAGACGCCAAGGGTGGCGGCCTCCGTGAGTGGCTCGAAGACGTGGTCCCGATGTCCGTTGAGCCCAGCTTGCTCCGATGTAATGTGTACGAGGTCGGCCGGTCGGGTCCCGACAGCTTGATTCGGGAGGGTTGTGCGGTCTACGTCCTCGAGATGCCGTCAAGCACCGAGGCGCCCCACCAGGCGAAGGACCATCGTTACTACCTCCGGATTGCCGGAAAGTCGCGGCCGATGGGGCATCTGCATGTGCAAGATGTTCTTCGGAGAAATCGACATCCACGGGTGGTGTTGTCGCGACTCGATCCCTATGGCGCCTCCGAACGGCTTGAGGACGGAACGGTGTTGCTGCAGTTTCGTGTTTTGCTCGCCAACGAAGGTCGCACCATGGCGAAGCGGGTCGGCGTCGAGCTTGTGGTGCCGCGTCCACTGTGCGGCCGAGCGGTGCGGGAGCGAATGGCCGATCAAGGCGAGACTCACTACACTCAGTCTCCTGGCAAACTCACGTTTTTTCGCTTTCACCCGGTGCCTATTTTCCCCGAGCAAGAGGTGTACACCGTCACCATCTGGATTCGCGTCACCCGGCGCAACCTGGGGCTGTTCCGCTCCGGTGCGACGATCGCTTGGCGGGTATACGCCGATGATGCCGCGCCTGTTGTGGGGGCTCGTGCGCTCTCACAGTTCTTGGTTGTGGACCAAGCGTTGGAGATCGTGGCGGCTGGAATGTAGGTGGTACCCCCGATAGGATTCGAACCTACGGCCTACTCATTAGGAATGAGTTGCTCTATCCATCTGAGCTACGGGGGCCCGCCGCGCATCTAACCGGTTCGCGGGTGTCGGGCCGGTGCGGTAGTCTGTGAACATGGTCATTCTTGGACTTCCGCTGCTGATGCTGAGCGGGTGTGTCGATCTCGTCGTCACCCACACGGTCGATCTGCCCGCGTCAGGCGTCGAGACGCTCCGATTGCGAGCGGATCGCGGGAATATGGACCTGTGGGGCGTGACGGAAGGGCGGTTCGAAGTCGAGGTCAAGTCCTGGTCTTCGGGATCAGGCGACACCCGAGCCAACGAGCGCGAGGCCGCCAATGATTGGGGGGCGTTGGTCTACGACGACGTTCTTGAGCTTTGGGGCCTGAGTCGAGCTGCGTTCTCGGGCGTGAATTTTACCGTCCGTGGTCCCACGGCGGTCACCACCGACGTGGTGGTGTTGAACGGCGAAGTCGACCTCTGGAACCTCACGGGCGGCAACACCGTTACGGCCACCCACATCTACGGGCGGGACTTGTCAGGTGACCTCGACTTGTTCGCCGACGAGAGCGTCGACGTTCAGGTTTTTCCAAAAGACGGCGACGTGATCGAGCTCTATGCAACGCACGGCGACATCACCCTGGGCCTCCCCGACGGCGGGGAGTACGACATCGAGGTGTTCACCAAGCGCGCTAAAGACATCCAAATCACCAACCTCTCCTTCGACTCATACGGAGGTGAGCCGGGGTACTTCAGGTCGACAACCGGCGAGGGCAAGGTGCACATTCGCGTGTTCGCAGGGCGCGGTAACTTTTATCTGGTCGATTCCGGATCGTTGGCCCGTTGAATGTGGTTCTGCTGACCGGGTGCGTTGCCGGTCCGCGCTCCCCAGACGGCGTGTCGATGCATCGCTCAAAGAGATGTATTGGCTGCGAGCCGACCTCGGGTACGAGCGCGTTCGTCCACTGTAGGTTCACACGACAGAATAGTCCGAATATTCCATGCCCAGGGCGACCGACTCCTTCGATTCGAGGCCCGTCTACAGGCGGGCGATACTTCTTTTCGGCCGGGCTATGCGGCGAGGCATGCGACTTCTTCGCGCTGACCTCAACGTCCGTTGGGTGCACCCCAAAGTGGTGGCGCCTTGGCTCGGTGGTCAGTTCCAGGCCACCAAACTGGAGATGTTTACAACGGTGTGGCGCTGGCGCAATGGCCTGACGCTTGGCGCGTGATCGTCCGGGGCTAGTAGGTTATGAGATCCACGCGTGCATAGGATGCTGCGTGGAGGGTTCTGTGGCTTCTAATCTGGTTGCTTCGTTGGAAAATGCGGTGTCTCTTCCGGTCGCTGAGCGCGCCTCGGCGCTCATAGTGATCGGCCAAAGTCTGCTAGATGGTGAGGCCAACGGGGCTTCCGGCAATCTTTCGGCCCAGGTGGCTGGGCACCTCGCGGCGCTGCTCGAGGATCATGGCGGATCCGGCAAAGATCGTATGTCAATTGGCGAAATGTTGGGGGCCCTTGGCGACCCTCGGCTGCTTACGCCGAATGATGCCGGCTATTGGGTCACGGTCACCTCCGACGACGACGACATTCATATCGGCCAATACCCGGTCACCAATGCCGAGTTCCAGAAATGGGTCGACAAGGGCGGCTACGACAATCGCGCCGCCTGGAGCGACGACGGTTGGGCTTGGCTTCAAGACTGCGACGATCCCTGGCCCGTACGCGCCACATCCGATGGCTCAGCGCCCTTCGTGGTCTCTAATCAACCCATTGTAGGCGTCAGCTGGTTCGAGGCCGAGGCTTACGCCAATGCGCACAGCGCCCGCCTTCCCCGGGCCGACGAGCGAGTCTGGGTGATTCGCGGACACGAGCGTCGCCCCTATCCGTGGGGTTCTCCGTTTGGCGAGGGCAACGCCAATACCCGCGAAGAAGTGCTCGGTCGACCATGCGCCGTGGGGCTCTACAGTCGCGATCGCACGCCCGAAGGTGTGTGCGACTTGGCCGGAAACGCCGGTGAGTGGACGACCGACGTCGTTGGCAACGATCGATTGATCCACCCAGGCGCGTGGGACCAGCCGTCTCTTGCGGCTTGGGCCAAGGCGCTCTCCATCGAGGCGCCCAGTGCTCGCTGGGCTGGGCTTGGCTTCCGCTTGGCGAAGGACTAGCTCTCGGTGTCGGGGCGCAACCGAAAGAGCGGGGGGGCACGGACGTCCACATCCGATCAGCGGCGCGCCACCACCCTTGACCAGGGCCCGGGCAACGCGGCGCAGCAACAGATCGTCCACGGCCTCCACCAAGACCTCCGGATTACCCGCGATCTTGCGCTGCCTCAAATCGCCCACGCCGTACAATCGCTGCAGATCCCGCTTCGGGACTCCGCACGGCAGAATCGTTTGGTTCAAATTTTAACGGACTCGCAACTGAGTGAAGGCCACGCTGCCACCCTAATCGCTCATCTGCAGGAGTCTCAGGCGCAGGCGCAGGCGGTCGTCAGGGCGGCGGCCGAAGTAGGCCACAACCTCGAATCGGCAATGCATCAGCTGCACGACGACCTCGTTTTCGGCGCGCCGGGTCCAGAAGTGTGGGCCCGCCCCGATGGTCAAACGGTTTCGGTGGCGGGCTCCGCGCCGGCTGATCTGATCGGTGCGCTGGTGCACAGCCGGGGCAACGACAGTGCACAGATCCTGGCATTCGTTCAGCGTGTTCATTTGAACGTGTTTTTGGACGAGGAGGAAGAACTCGAGCTGCCCAGCGACTACGAGAGTCAGACCTCGGGAGCATGAGGGCGGAGTGCGCCGTGCCCGACCTTGCGATATAGTCGCGGACTATGCCTGATG
>JAACDH010000578.1 GCA_009936995.1 Rhodobacterales bacterium | reverse complement strand
TCGAGCGCTCGGCCTAGCTGGTGCAGGGCGGTCATCCGGTCGGGCGCTAGCAGGTCGTCGCCGTCGGCGTGAACCACCAGGATCATCAGGTCGTCGTCGGCACCCCAGTGCTCGCGGAAGTCTTGGTAGGCGAGGTTTGCCGGATCCTGCTTTCCGAAGAAGGCCGAAAAGGACAGGTCGACAACTAGATACTTTGTTCCTGCTGTGGCGAGGACGAACAGGATGGCGAGGATCAAAGCCACTACGACGCGTCGTCGTAGCGAGAAGGAGGCGATGCGTTCAAACATTGGGGCTCACTGGTACTGTGGACCGCTGAGAGGCGTGGTCATCCCTGGTGTACCCACCAGGGCTAGACGCGTTCCTCTAGCCCCATGAGGGTGGCACCGGTGGAGCCCGTTCCGCTGCTCTTGTATTCGAAGATGTCGGCCTGGGTGCCCAAGCTGAAGGTGCTGTGTAGCGGCTCGATGACGTGGACTTCGCCGGAGCCATTCATGGCGCGGTAGTCAGCGGTGGGGCCGGTGCCGCCGGTCACGCTGAGGGCGCAGCGCATTTTCTTCCAGGCCCGGTTGGACCGACTTAAGAAGAAGATACGGCCGCGGGGGGTCCACACCGTTTTGGTGCCGTGCTCGAGCAATAACCGCGGACCTTCGGGGCCTTGGAAAGTATAGGCGCGCCGTTCGCCAGACGTAGACAGCTTCTGGGTGAATGGCCACAGCTTGCCGTCGGCGTCGGTCCAGACCGTGCCGACCCGGCACGCGGTTGTGGCATCGAGGTTTGCGAAATCCTCGCTAAGAACGATGGCGGTGGTGCCATCCGCGCTGGAAAGCCAGACTGCGTAGGCGGTCTCGGGCTGAAGATCGCCGGTGGGAAGTGCGTCTTGGGCCACCACAACCGTCGTCGCTGCCAGCTGAAGGGTTCCTGCGCCGATGGATGCGTCGCAATCGCCTGGTTCGACCTGGAATTGGGTTTCACTGATGCGGGAAAGCCCCAGACCTTTGACCGCCATGGGTGGCTCCTAAGCGCTAGATGATTTCTTCCAGGCTCTTGACGAAGACCTGTGTGATGCCGCTGCCCGAGTGTTGGAACGACAATATATCGGAACGGGTACCGATGGATATCCCGACGACGTCGGACCCTACCACTATAACGTTGGCTGTAGCGGATGTACCCGCGCGAACCAGGGCCCGACACCCGTGAAGGAGATCTGGTTGTACTACAGGGTATCGCCATCCAGCGTCCACTTGCCTCCTGGGACTGCAGTCCAGGTAGTTGCGAAGTACTCTTTGAGAAGACGGTGGGTGTAGTCGCGGCCGAACGAGGACGGGCGATGCCTGTTGGCGCCGGTGACAATGAAGGGCACAATTGTGCCGCTGGCGTCGGTGAACCCTCGACCAACGCGGTGCCAGCGCTCGTTGCGGGTCCCCTTGGTCGCGATGGATACACCGGGGATGAAGCCCCTAGGTGCTGGAGGACGTCTTCTTCAGGCCTGCGATGTCCACGGTCTTGTTCTGGGGTCTAGTGGTGGTGGTGCCCTTCATGCGCTTCGTCATGTGGCGGGTGCTCGTGCGGCGCATGGGTGACCACATGGAGTAGAGAACCGGCGACCAACGCAGCGAATATGGGCACCAAAATGCCATGATGTACGTGGAATAAGGCCTCACCTGCGGCGACTCCGAACAGCGTTGTGACCCCCGTCGCGACGAGAACTCCGATGGCCGGCCATTGTCCCCAGGCAGGACGAATGACCATCCAAGTGGCCGCAGAGGCCGGTATGCGGTGCAGGACGACGGCCCAACCCAGCGCGTGATGGTCGGGCGCTCCCATTGCGGCACCGTCAAGAAGAGCGTGGCCGATCAGTCCAGCGGAGATGAGCCCCAACGGGAATGTGTGGGCGTGTTGGGCCTCTCGGAGGCGCTCGAGGGTGGAGGGGATGCCCATTCCGAGGATGAAGGGCATGATCATCCACCAGCCGCCCTCGGAGATGGCCTCGGGCATGACCTGGGCAAGGACCAAAAATGCGGTACCCACCAGCAAGATCCTCATCGCACCTGCTTCACCTCGCTGGGTCGCGGTGGTGACGAGTGGTCCGACTCCTAGCGCCAACAGGCTGGCGATGATGGTTGGACTGAAGAGGATTTGAGACTCCTGTATTACGCGGTAATACCCGGTCGATGCGCCAGAGCCCAACCTGATTTATGAGAATGACATAAGCCGACGAGCGGAATTCGGATTCATCTGCCATGTTGTACAGGAGAAGATGAGCAAACACTCCAACATTCTGGTCATCAGTGACCTGCATCTCGGCGAAGACATCGGACCGGATGGCACGGGCGAAACAAGCGTTACAGAACGGGCGTTGGTTTCCTTTATCGACCACTACGCTCACCACTCCCTCGACGGTCGACCGTGGCAACTGGTTGTGAACGGCGACTTGGTCGATTTCATTGCGGTGTGCTTGATGCCCGCCGAGGTCCAGATGCTTACTGGCCTAGACGACGACGCCCATTGGTACGGCATCGGCGACGACAATCGCGCGGCACAGATCAAGCTTCGGGCGGTATTGCAGCGGCACGCCGCGGTGTTCGAGGCCTTCGCCAGATTTGTAGGCAACGGTCATCAGCTGGCTCTGGTGCTCGGAAACCATGACGCCGCCTTCCATTGGGACGGCGTCCAAGACCTGTTTCGATACGCAATTCGGGCCCACTGGATGGCCGATCCCAACTCGCGAAAAAAGGCGGCCCTGTCGGGTGCACAGGTTCTTAGGGCGGTTGAGTTTCATCCGTGGTTCTGGTTCGAGGAGGGCGTGGCCTGGATCGAACACGGCCATCAGTACGACCCCTACTGTTCTTTCGAGGATGTTCTGGCGCCCGCCACAGACCCCGGCGTGCTCGATGTCAACGTGGGCGGAGTCATCCTCACCTACATTGCCAACCACTACGTGCGCGACGTGTCCGGCCATTGGGGCAGTAGTTTCTTCGGATATCTCGTGTTCTGGAGCAGCCAATCCTGGGAGCGCGGTGCGGGAATTCTCGGCGGGTATCGCGACATGGTGGGCCGGCTGGTTCGCGGGTGGCGTGATCGACGGCTAGACCGGGTCCAGTCCCGACGTGCGCGGAATCGGATTCGCCTCGAGCGGTTGGCGACCCGAGCGCGCATTCCCCTACACGTGTTGCGGAAGCTCCGTCGCCTCCACGAGCGCCCGGTGGCTTCCGATCTCGGTCGAATGATCCGGGCAGTGATGCTCGATCGGTTGGTCCTACTGGTGTTGTCGCCCCTTTTGTTGCTCGCGCTTCTAACGGCCGAGTGGTGGACGGCGATGTTGCTGACGGCGCTGTTGGCCCCGTTGGCTTCGTTCGCGTCCCAAGCCCGCGAGACCTCCGACCCCCGTGCGGCCCTGCGGCGGGTCGCGACGCGAATCCGCTCGGTGGTGCAAGTGCCCATCGTGGTGTTCGGACACTCCCATGCGCCCATTGTCCAACAGGACAGCGATGGTTGGTACTACAATACCGGAAGTTGGGTGCCCGACGGTGCCGACGCGAGACGCGCGTTTACGCATCTCCGAATTGAGCGCACCCCAGAAGGGGCGCGGGCCAAGCTCATGCAATGGCGCGATGGAGCCTCGCGTCTCTTTCAGGAGTCGTCTTAGCGATCTTCCTGCGGGACACCGAGCTGAACGGATAGAAGTTCGGCGTCGATATCGCGGGCATTGCAGGTAAGACGCATAGTGCGACGCCCCAGTCCAGCATCGAATACGCAACGGATTTCGCGAACACTACCCTTCGTGTTTTCTTGGTCGATGCTGTTCCGTTGTCGTCAGAGTAGGTCGGCAGCATCGCGAGGTTCAATGGTGTAGAGGCCGTTTACGTCGTTTAGAGGACCACTGATCACGATGAAAGAGTCGGCCACACTCAGGGTGGCAAATCCGGGGTAACTGTATAGCTGATCTCCTACCCCTACCGAGAACTGTCCAGTCGCGGCGTCGGTGACCTCCCATATGCCAGCGCCAATACTGGGATTGGACACGTCGATATCGTCGATGGCGATACGCACACCTTCGTAGGGCTCGGCGGTGACCGGGTCGTCGAGGGTGGCCATGGCGATGATGGCCGCTGACGGCAAGACGATGTTTCCAAGAACCGAGTAGGAGCCAGTTGTACCGTCGAGTTGTGTCCGGCCGTTGACCTCGGCGTACGTGCCGATGAGGTTGATTACGTCGCCGGTTGCCAGCGACCCCATTGTGATCTCCCAGTTCGCGCCAAGCGATACCCACAGGCCGCTGTACTGCCCGCCTCCAAAGTGCTGAACGTAGACGCCGTCGCTTCCGGCCGCGGTGACGCAGACGTCGAGGACTTCTACGTAGGTTCCCTCGGACAGGAGCCCTTGTTGGATGGCGTAAAGGCTGGTGCGGACGGGCAGTATTACACCTGTGTCGCCGGTCTCGACAAGTCCGCTGTCGACCGCGGCGGGCAGGACGTCGTCCTCGCGACGAGGCGCTATCTTGTAGACACTGAAGCTGTCGTTCACCAGTCCGGTGATGACGGCGAACCCGTCTCCTACTTGCAGACTGCCGCTGGCGTGAGCGCTGTAGTCCCACAGTTCGTCGTCGACGCGCAGCTCGGTGGTTCCGTCGGTGATGCCCCATTCGCCGAAGCCAAAGTCGGCGGTGCTCACGGTGGCGTTGTGGATTTCGACCAACACGGCTTCCCACGGCTCGGCGACAGCGCTGTCTAGGTCGGTGGTGGTGAGCGTCTGTGCGGAGGGTATCGGCTCGGTGCCTGTGACCCGTAAGTCGGGAGTCAAGCTGGTGAGGAGGTTGATCTCGGTCATATTGTTGTGCTCGACGACCTGGCCGTGGACCGAGAGGTAGTCGCCCTCGGCGATCGTGCCCCAAGTGCCGGAGAATCCGATACCCAGGTACACCCGTACCGCGCTGAAGGGGCCTCCTAGAGGGTCTTGTAGGTAGATGGCCTCGTCGGTAACCGCGGTGACTACGCCTTCGAGGTCGACTTCGCTGAACTCGGAGATGGCGCCGTTCTGAACGTCTTGGATGGTGTCTATTGCGGGGGCGAGGGTGCTGCCGGTGTCGCGTCCGGTGTCGCGTCCGGTGTCGCGTCCGGTGTCGCGTCCGGTGTCGCGTCCGGTGTCGCGTCCGGTGTCGCG
>JAACDH010000577.1 GCA_009936995.1 Rhodobacterales bacterium | reverse complement strand
TGACATGGTAGTGCTCTTTACGGCGCTTTTGGCCTGTGCTCCGGACAAGGAAGAAGCGACCGACACCGGTATCGAGACAACGTTTTCGGTTCCCACGGGTCATTATGATCTGGATGATGTGCTCCGGTTCAACCACGTTCAGGCGCGAGGCACCCACAACAGTAGCCACATCGAGCCCGCGACCCCCATCGACCCATCTCACGAGTACACCCACCGGTCCCTGACCGAGCAGCTCGATCTGCAGGGGGTACGGCAGTTCGAACTGGACCTGCACCTACACAACGAGCTTGGGCTGCAGGTGTTCCACCTGTACGGTGTCGACCAAGAGACCGTCTGTCTGCAATTCACAGACTGTCTGCAGGAGATTAAGGACTGGTCCAACGCCAATCCCCTGCACCTGCCCATCATGGTGTGGATGGAGCTCAAGGACGAAGATCTCGACACCCTGGTGCCCGAGTTGGATTCTTTGGTGGGCAACTACGACGTTATTGAGGCGGAAATTCTTTCTGTCTTCCCTCGGTTCCGGGTTCTCACACCTGATGACGTGCGCGGATCTCACCCCACGCTTCCCCAAGCGATCCGAGCGGACGGTTGGCCCACCCTCGGCAAGCTCCGTGGTCATGTGGTGTTCTCCCTTCTGGAGGGCGGTGAGCACCGCGATAACTACCTCCAAGGCCGAGACAACCTCGAAGATGCCTTGCTCTTTGTAGGTGCTGATTCCAGCGAAGATCCTTGGGCTGCGGTGTTCAAGATCAACAACGCGGATGCTGAATTCGATCGGATTCAGGCGCTGGTCTCCGAGGGTTTTGTGGTCACCTGCAACGCCGATAGCGCCGACGCCACGCCCGAGAAGAACGTCATCCTCCGCGACAGAAGCCTTGCGAGCGGCGCCCAGTTCCTCAGTAGTGATCGACCGGCCGCCGACAGCGGGGGCGACGGATATTGGCTTGAAATCCCGGACGGCATCCCGGCGCGGTGCAATCCCGTCAGCGCGTCTGCCGAGTGCACCTCCAAAGACGTCGAGTCGCTGCCCTAACCCCTCTGTTTGCTTGGAGAGACCGTGAACCTACCCGTACTCGCACGCCACCTCGACGCTATTGGCGGCTCGGTCTACAGCAAACTCGCCCACCGATTGGCCGCCCACGAGGGTGAGGTTTATCCCTTCCACGTTGGCGACACGTGGCTTCAGCCCGCAGATGATTGTTGGCTCGAAAAGGTCACGGTAGCGCAGCATCCGGGTATGCATCACTACACGGGTACTCGGGGGTTACCCCAGCTCGTTGACGCCATTGTTCGGGCTCAAGTTCGACTTACCGGTGCCGCCACTCAGCCCAGCCAGGTGTTGGTCACCGCCGGGGCCACCCACGGACTGGCCACCGCGGTCCAGGCCCTGGTGAATCCCGGCGACGAAGTCCTCATTTTGGCCCCCTTCTGGCCGCTCATCGCCAACCACGTGCGACTGGCCCACGGTAGCCCGGTTTCCGTGCCATTTTTCGACCGTGCCACTGACCCTGGCAGCGCCGTGGCCGCGCTGCGGGACCACCGGACCGATCGAACGGTGGCGGTATACATCAACACGCCGCACAACCCAACCGGGCGCATCATCCCCAAGGCTTGGCTCGAAGCAATGGTGGACTGGGCGCGGTCCAACGGTCTATGGATCCTCGCCGACGAGGTGTATGAGCATCATAGCTATACGGCGCCCCACACCTACTTGCGCTCGTTGGCGCCCGAGCGGACCGTCGCGGTGCACAGCTTCTCCAAAGCCTTTGGAATGGCCGGCAACCGATGCGGCTACATCGTGGGGCCCCCAGCGGTGCTCGAAGCCGCCCATAAGGTTGGCCTAAACACGCTGTATAGCGTCACCACTGCATCTCAATGGGTTGGCGTGCAGGTGCTCGAAGGTCGGGCGAACGAATGGTTGGCAGCGTCTCGGCGCTTGTACCAAGCGGTGGGTAATCAAGCGGCGGATCTACTCGGCGTTCCACGACCGGAGGGCGGAACGTTCCTGTTCCTCGACGTGGGCGACTGTTTGGATAACCGAGGGCTGGGCGGTTTCCTAGAGGACTGCGTCGATCGGGGATTGTTCATCGCGCCCGGACCCAGCTTCGGGTCTTATCCTCATCACGTGCGACTGTGCTTTACGGCGACGCCACCCGAGGTGACGCTGCGCGGAATTGCGGTCTTGGCAGAGGTTATTTCTGCTTCACGCGGGTGATGCTGAAGCCCCAGGTGGTGGTGCCGCCCATCTCGGGGGGGAACGGGGCTCTATGAAGAACGTCGTTGTAGCAGGCGCCCAGTAGCGAGCCGTCATCGTCTTCGGCAATCATCGCGATTTGGCTAGCGCCACCACCGCGAATGGTCCATTGGAAGCGCTTGCGTCCGTGCACCAGGAAGTCCTCTTTCCAAGCGTCTTCGAAGCAGCGGTGCAGGTTACCGCCCACTTTTTGCAGCGCGTTGTGCACGATGTCTTCACCCACACCGGTAGATCGGTAGTGCTGAATGGTGAATAT
>JAACDH010000576.1 GCA_009936995.1 Rhodobacterales bacterium | reverse complement strand
TCTCTGTTCATCGTCGATAGCGACGGAGTGGTCCGCACCTACATCGGCGGCTACGGCAAGGGCGATAAGCGATTGGACGTGGCGTTGAACACCATCTTGGCGGACGCACAAGAGTGAGAGGCAGAGAGGTACCTGACCCTCCCTCACGTTAGCCCGCGCGAAAGATGAATCTGGCGTTGCCCACGGCGATCTGCTCGCCGCCGTACAGCCGTCGCCGGAGGACACCCTCGCCATTGACCCAGGTGCCATTGGTGGTGGTGTTGCCTTCGATGTGCACCCGGCTGCCCGACACCACTCGTTTGCAGTGAAACCGCGAGACCCGGCCGTCGTGAGCGACCTGAACCACGTTGGCGCGGCTGCGACCAACGCTTAGCCCGTCGGCGGCTCGAACAGATCGGTGGTGACGGACTGTTCGTGGCCGACGCTCAAGGCGGAGGCGATGTCGACCAGAGCCTGCGCTTCGATCTCGGCGATGGCGCGAAACCCCAGGAATCCACCCGCCGCCTCAGCCACCTGGCGCGAAACCAGCACCCGACGGCTGCGTTCGAGGTAGCTGGGGCTGGGCGGATGAGTGAGCCAGCCCTACAACAAATGTGCGCCATCTTCGCCCAAGTGGTACCGCTCACGGGCGATCTTAAGAATGGTGGCGCGCTCTTCGGGCTGAATTTCGCTGTCGGCCTAGGCCACCTGAATCAGCGGCAGCAAGGCCAACACCTCGACGGTGCCTTCGTCAATACCCAACGCGTGTAGACCGCGCAGGACGCCTTGCTCTTCTGCCACCAGAGCCTCCCAGATCGAGCGCGACGTTGACTTGAACCTACCTAACCATGAACGTCACGATGGCCAGCTGGTCGCTGAACATCCAGGCGCGGGACTCCGGGCCAATGAGCACCAAACCATTGTGGCTGGTACCGTTTCGAGATCCGACATCTTGAACCCAAACGCCATCACGAAGCGCAGCCGAAGGTCGTTGGCCTGCTGGGTGAAGTCTGACAGCACCCCATCGTTGGCGCGGTGCCCTGACGGAACATCTTCCGTTTTGCCCGGACCCGTCGCCAGACCGCTGCCCAGCGCATACACTATAGCTATGACACTCATGGCCCTCTTCATGTTCTGCATCACCCTAGGTGGGGTGATGTTGGGAGCATCCATACTCTTCGGTGACGCCGACGCCGACGTCGACGGCGACCTCGACCTCGACGGCGATGTAGATCACGACGGTCCGGGCGATGTTTCGGTGCTGCCCTTCGCCTCGCTGCGGTTCTGGACCTTCATGGTCGAGGCTTTCGGGCTCACCGGGGCGCTGCTCACCCTCATGGGGGTGTCCGGCGCCGCAGCCGTTGGCATCGCGCTGTTTACCGGGTCCGTCGTAGGCTACGCCGCCTTCGCCCTCTTCCTTCACCTCGCAGCCGAGCAGGTCAGCGGGCTGGTCCATCTCACCGACCAAGAGGGTCAAGAGGCGCGGGTCCTGATCCGCATCCCCGTCTCCGGCACCGGCAAGATCGTCATGCAGAACCAAGCCGGACGAATCGAGCTGATGGCTCGCAGCGGCGACCTCGATGAGATCGCGGTTGGCGACAGCGTGTTGGTGGTGTCGATCAACAATGGGGTGGCCGATGTCACCGCCATCCTGCCCGCGGGACACACCGATGAGGTAGAGAGAGAGGGCGCGCTCGAGCGTGCCAGACAGCACGCCCGCGACGCCCAATCCGCACCCCAATAGGTCCATGTACGTCCTACTCTCTCCCGCCGAGAAGCTGCACGAGCCGCCCGCGGCCGCTGCCATTCCCTTCACCCAACCCCAGCTAATGGCCGACACCGAGATGCTGATGCGAAGCACCCGGACGCTGTCGTCGAAGAAGCTGCAGGCGTTGATGCACATCAGCGAGAACCTCGGCGAACTCAACCACCAGCGCTACCAAGACTGGCAGACGCCCTTCGATGAGAACAACGCCCGCCAAGCAGTGTTGTCGTTTGCTGGCGATGTCTACATTGGATTTCAGGCCGAAAACCTCTCCAACGAAGACCTCGATTGGGCCCAAGACCACGTAGGCATCCTGTCGGGACTGTACGGTTTGCTGCGCCCCCTCGACCTGATGCAGCCCTACCGCCTGGAGATGGGCACAAAGCTCAAGACCCGCCGCGGTCCTACGCTATACGCGTTCTGGGGCGAGCGAATCGCCAAAACCATCAACGAAATGGCCGGCGACCAAGTGGTACTGAACCTGGCCAGCAACGAGTACTTCAAGTCGGTGAAGACGAAGGCCCTCGATGGCCGCGTGGTCACCCCGGTTTTCCGCGACGTCAAGGACGGAAAGGCCAAGACCATCAGCTTCTTCGCCAAGCGCGCCCGCGGAGAGATGACCCGGTGGATCGTGCAGAACCGAGTCACCGAAGTCGAGTCCCTGAAGGACTGCGAGGTCATGGGCTACACGTTCCACCCCACCACGAGCACGGCCGATAAGTGGGTGTTTCAGCGGCCTTCACCGACGTAGGGCCCAACCGGGAAGGGCGCTCGCCTCACCTACGCTTGCGGCGTCCAGATCGGATGGAACAATCTGTCCCATGCCTTTCCTATCCAATCAACTCGCCACAACCCTCGCCTGCCCATTCATCCTGTCGATCCTGGCCTGCGCCCTGCCCCACGCGGCGCCGCCCTGCCCCCTACCGGTACAGTCCCTGAAACCCATCGGCCGCCCAAGAAGCCGGGGAAACCATCGGCAGCCGAGGCCCCTGGGCCGTCGTGCAGACCGGACCAGAACGGAGTCAATTCACGTTCGAGGGGACGTCGAGGAGCTCACCTGTGGGCTAGGTCGATGGACCGACGTCGAGCTGGGACGCTGGCGCTAGCTCCAGATCAACGATCGTCACCAGATCTGGCTCTCGGAGGACATGAAAACCGTGAGGCGGGCTCTCGCCGGACGGCCAAACCGTCGCCTTGACTAGGGTCGACCTGCCCAGCGGGTATGGAGATGTCGAAGTCCATGACGCCAAGTCCCGCCTACAGCAGTTCTACCTCACCCAGCCGGACGTGGGCGACGAGGCGGACGATCAGCCGGCGTTCGCTCGGTAGCTCATCTAAGGTCAGCACACCATCGGCTGGACCCAGACGCCAGACGGGTGGCGGGTGTCGGACCCATGCGGGGCCTGTGACGTGCCGATGAACAGCCGTCCATTTGTGAATGAGCGTCTTCTCGAGCCGTCGCCATAAGTCACAAATCGTGCCTCCGCGCGGCGCTGCGTTAATCGTCTACGTCCCGGAGGAAATCGACCCATGCGCGGAACCCTATCGCTCGCTCCCCTTGCCCTACTCTTGGCCCTCACCGGCTGCCCCAAGACCACGCCCGCGCCCACCGCCGAAGCGCCCGTAGCCGACAAGTACACCGGGCCCCTTCCCGTCGATCCCAACGTGCGAACCGGTGTTTTACCCAATGGCATGCGCTACTACATCGAAGTGAACCAAGAGCCCAAAGAGCGGGTGGTCTTCCGCCTGGCCGTCGACGCCGGCTCCATCCTCGAAGACGACGACCAGCTCGGGCTGGCCCACGTGGTCGAGCACATGGCCTTCAACGGCAGCGAGCACTTCGAAGGCAACGAGCTGATCACCTACCTCGAGAGCGTCGGCACAAAATTCGGCGCTCACCTCAACGCTCACACCAGCACCGACGAGACCGTCTACAAGCTGGTCGTCCCCACCGACGACCCCGAGATCGTCGAGAAGGCGTTCTTGGTGTTCGAGGACTGGGCGGGCGGCATCACCTTCGACGACGAAGAGATCGAGAAAGAGCGGGGCGTGGTCCTCGAAGAGTGGCGTGGCGGACGCGGCGTTGGCGCCCGACTCCGCGAAGAGATGCGGCCCCTCACCTTCCACGACTCCAAGTACATCGACCGCGACACCATCGGCACCGAAGACTCCCTGAAGAACTTCGAGCCCGACGCCCTTCGCCGCTTCTACACGGACTGGTACCGGCCAGAGCTGATGGCAATCGTGGTGGTCGGCGACATCGACCCCGACGAAATGCAAGCGAAGATCGAAGCCCACTTCTCCGACATTCAGGGCCCCGAGACACCCCGTGAGCGCATTCGTCCCGACATCCCCGCCCACGCCGAGCCCTTCGTCATCGTCCTCACCGACAAAGAGCTGCCACGCACCGGCGTCACCATCACCCAGAAGCACGACGACGTCCACGACGGCAGCCACGAGCAGTACAAAGAAGGCACCGTCGACAGCCTCATCATGGCGATGTTCAACGAGCGCTTGCGCGATCTGGCCACCTCTCCCGAAGCGCCCTTCCTCGGCGCCGGAGCCGGCGGAGGACGCCTCACCCCCATCGAGGGCCTCACCAACGTGGGCGCCGCGGCGATCGAAGGCGGCTCCCTCGAAGCGCTCGGCGCCATGCTCACCGAGATCAAGCGCGTGCACGACCACGGCTTCACCCAAGCCGAGCTCACCCGCGCTCAAGAGATCAACCTGCGCGGCATGGAGGACTACTACAACGAGCGTGACACCACCCACAGCCGCAACGCCGCCAACGAGATCGTCCGGGTATTCCTCACCAACGAGTCCATGCCCGGCGTAGAGTACGAGTGGGAGCTGGCCCAGCAGTGGATCCCCAGCGCCACCCTCGAAGACGTGAACAAGCGCGCCCAGACCGAGTGGATGCTCGAAGACAGCCGCGTCTACAGCCTCACCATGCCCGAGAAAGAGGGCCTCACCCCGCCCACCAAGGACGAGGTGCTCGCGGTCATCGCCGAGGTGGCCGCGTCTACCGTGAGCGCCCCCGAAGCCGAAGCCGAGATGGGCCCGCTGTTCGCCGAGCTCCCCCAGCCCGGAACCATTACCGAGCGCGAAGAAATCTCCGAACTTGGCTTCACCGTCTGGACCCTGTCCAATGGCGTCAAAGTGTGGATCAAGCCCACCGACTTCAAGGCCGACGAAGTGCGGATGAGCGCGGTCAGCCCCGGTGGCCATGCAGCAGCCGGCAACGACGACTGGCCCGCAATCGGCACCAGCACCACCCTGATGACCCGGTCGGGCATGGGCGACATGACCGCGCTCGAGGTCAACAAGTACCTGGCCGGAAAGCAGGCCTCGGTCAACCCTTGGATTGGCGGCCAACACGAGGGGATGAGCGGCTCGGCTTCGCCCAAAGACCTGGACACCCTGATGGAGCTGGTTCGCGGCGCCTTCACCGTCCCCCGCTTCGACGAGGACGCGTTCGCCGTTTACCATAAGCAGCAGGTTGCCGGCCTCGAAAACCGACTCTCTGACCCCGACGCACACTACAGCGACGCGTTTAGCGCCCTCACCTGGGGCGACCACGCGCGCCACCAACCGTGGACCGTCGAGACCCTCGGTCAGATGGACCTCGCCAAGTCCGAAGCCTTCTACAAAGAGCGCTTCGCCGACGCCTCGGACTTCACCTTCGTGTTCGTGGGCAACATCGATCTCGAGACTTTCGAGCCCCTCGTCAACCAGTACCTGGCCACCCTGCCCACGGTCGACCGCGAAGACGTCCAAGGCGATGACGGCGCCCGTCGGGCCAAGGGAATCCACACCGAAACGGTCCGCGCCGGTGTCGAACAGAAGGCCCGCTTCGGACTTGAGTTCCACGGCGACTTCGAGAGCACTTGGCTCACCCGCAACCGCCTCTCGGCCGTCCAAGACGTGCTCTCCACCGTGCTCCGCGAAGAGCTGCGCGAGGAGCTGGGCGGCGTGTACGGGGTCGGCGTAAGCGCCAGCTCCTACATGCTCCCCGAGTCCACCTACCGCTTCTCGGTCGGCTTCCGCTGCGACCCCGAGCGCGTTCAAGAGCTCGAAGAGGCGACCTTCGCCGTGCTCCAGCGGGTCATCGACGAGGGTGTAGACGCACACTACATCGACGACGCCAAAGAGAAGAACCGCCGGGCCCGCCAGGTCAGCTTGAAGACCAACGGCTTCTGGCTCGGTGGTGTGGCAGGTGCAATCCGCTACGACCGCGACCCGATGATGATGATGACCTACGACGAGCGCAACGAGAGCCTCACCGCCGAGAATGTCCACGAGATGGCCAAGCTCCTCCTCAACATGAAGCAGTACACCAAGGTGGTGCTGCTGCCCGAAAAAAGCGCCGAAGAGTAGGCCGCCACCATGCGCCCCTGGAACATCGTCGACCAAGCGGATGTGCCCGACGACGACGGCACCATCTACCTGATGTTGCGGGGGCGTGAGTACGCCATCTACGTAGACGAGTACCAGCTGATGACCAATCGGCAGCACGGCTCCGAGGACGCCTTGGCCGACCTCGCCTGCGACCGGCTGGCCCAGCTGAACGACGCCCGTATCTTGGTGGGCGGGCTGGGCATGGGCTTCACCCTGGCCGCCGCCCTGAGCCGCATCGGGCCGGCCGGTCAGGTCACCGTCGCCGAGCTGATGCCCGCCATCATCCACTGGAACCACGGCGACGTCGGCAAGGCCGCCGACTGCCCCATCCGCGACCCGCGCACCGTGGTCTACGAGGGCGACGTGGCCGACCTGGTCGAGCATCCGCCTGCCCCGTGGAGCGCCATCCTGCTCGACGTCGACAACGGACCCAACGCCCTCACCCGACCCAACAACGGCTGGCTGTACACCCGACAGGGACTGAAGAAGGCCAAGGCCGCGCTGATTCCGGGCGGTGTCCTCGGGATCTGGAGCGCTCACGACGACGAGAGCCTTACCCGGCGACTTCGAGGCGCGGGATTCGCCGAAGAGATGATCTGCCACACAGAGCCGGGTAGGCCGACGCCAGATGGCAGCGGCACGCATGTGCTGTGGATGGCGAAGAAACGGCGCTAGACCTTCTTCGCCCGCACCCGACCCACCTGCACATCGCGATTGTCGCGCAGGTCGCTGGCCATGGGCGAGATAACGACCCTCCCCAAGCTGCTGGACTCGCGCTCTGTGGCTGGCCAGATGGGGCAATTCCCTGCTGCTTAATTCGTTACAATCGCCCTGCGAAGTGTTCCCCGTCAGAGCGGTGAGGTGAGCGGAACTAGGTGCAAATTGGCCAGGACAAGGCGGTCGCTTCGCTCGGTCGCCGACACAATGGAGCGCACCGCGCGGTAGTGGGCCCGTTGAAGGTCTTGGATTCGCTGATAGTCCAATTCGCTCACCGTAAATAGGTTAAAAGAAAACAAACCATCTTCGCCGCGTTCCAGACGCTCCAAGCCCACACCACCCCACCAATGTTTGAGGTTGGTGCCGCTGCCCGGACGACGGGTGTCTACGGACTGAACGCGCACCACCAACCACTTGCCGCGACGGCGATGGATCTGCCCTGCCTCGTGCAAGAGTCGCAGACAATCGCGCTCCATTTCGACGTCGATACCAATCTGCTGGGCGATCCATCCGTCGGGGTGACCTTGGAGGGCCACGTAGCCTTCCAGTTGAAGACAGAGCAGCACGGCGGGCGCCCACGGTCGGTCAGAGGCCAGGGCGCGGGCGGCCTCGAGCTGGCGCCAGTCGCGGCGAAGGCTGCGCACCGACTTGGGGTCGACAAACAGGGCCACGAAGTCGAGCAGGCGCAGCGATGCGGCCTCGATCAACGCAAGAAAGTCGGGCAGACGCGGCTCGGCGGTGCCCTTGAGCCAGCGCCCCATCGCGAATCTGGAGCGACCCGTGCGGGCGGCCAGCTCGGTGATGGTCATAGAGCCTTGGAGGTCGCGCAGGAAGGCCGCCACCCCCTGGCCAGAGCAGACGTCGTGGGCGTCCATCCAGTGAGGACGGTTGCGAAAGAATCGGACCAACGCCCCCTCGACGTCGTTGCCCACCCGGGCTGCAGCGTGCATCAGCCCGGCACCTGTGGGCCAGCGTCGGCCAGACTCCCACGTGTAAACGACGTTAGAGCGATACCCGAGGCGTCGACTCAACGCCGTCTGGGATCGCCTGCCGCGGAGGGCCCGAATGAGCTCCGAGGCGACTACCTCATAATCCCGCTCTTCCTTCATGTACCCGCACCTCACTCGGACTTAGCTATAACAGTTTCGCACATCGTGGAGTGAACCAGTCCCATAGTATGTGCGAATTCGACTGGCCACCGTCTCAACTGGACCGCATATTCGAAATGGAAGAGGCACAACGGCACACGCCACAGGAGACACGATGCGTATCGCAATCACCGTACTGGGAGCACTGGCCCTCACCGCTTGTAGCTCCGGTAGCGTAGATGACACGTCCGGTATCGGCGGTGGACAGTTCGGCGAAGAGTCCGGCGCACATTGCGCGATCGACACCGAGACCGACCTGGGCAACGACGAGACCTCGCCCCTGGGCTTCAC
Organism: Rhodobacterales bacterium; assembly: GCA_009936995.1. Taxonomy (GTDB): domain Bacteria; phylum Myxococcota_A; class UBA796; order UBA796; genus JAACDH01. The sequence goes on along the minus strand of JAACDH010000576.1, from coordinate 1,473 downwards.
GCCCCAAGAGATGATCGACCTCATCGAAGTTGACGAGACCGCCACGCTGGTGTGGAACGGCCTCGACGACACCGAGTACACGCTCACCGTGGTCACCTCAGGCGTCGCCACCTACACCGAACTCGTCATCGAATCCACAGGCACCGGCACGGGAGCCCAGCCCGCCATTGAGCCGGCGCTGGGCTGCGACCCCTACGTCGCTATCGACGCCACAGTCACCCTGTCCACGGTCGATGGCCTGCTCAACGAGACCTGGACTGGCGAGATCCGACAGGGCAGCTTCAGCGGCGCCTCGTTCACCGGCGACCTCGACAGCTTAGTCGGCACCCTCGACCTGTGGGCCTTCGTCGACGACCCCACCCGCTACGACGACCTCCGCGGCTGGGTCGACATCGCCTTCGACGACCTCGGCAGCCACGGCAACATACGCGGCCAGGCGTCCGGCGAAGACGGCGATATCGCCTTCGCCACGAGTGTCGATGTGGGAAGCTGGCCTATCGACGACTCGTACTAGGCGACAGGACGATTTTGGGCGCCAACGCAGACTGGCACGTCTATAGGCGGAACCAGATCTGCGCTTGGGGCAACGGCGCCACCAGCACCGACGGGAAGTTCACACCCGCCTCATCGAGGGCGACCTGAAGGTCGTTACCGACCGCTACCGCCGAGACGTTCACGCCCAACGAACCGCCGATCTGTTTGTGCCCGTAACACCAGTAGGCGCCCACGGTACCCGTCGCGCTTCCGGCGATCAGGTTCATCACGTTTGAACGGATGGTGGTGACGATCCGGGACCGGTCAGTGAGGGTGAAGTCGTAGCCAAGCTCCGGTCGCAACAGGCTTAGGGGGTTGGAGTGCTCGATATCGGGACCGTCATCGAGGTCGGTGAGGACCCCGAACCCACCGCCAACAACCACAGTCAGGTTGAACATGCCGGTGCCTGTGGACGCGCTTTAGTGGACTGCCGTGGAGTAGCCCAGGGTCTTGAAGTTCCAGCTGCCCGTGACGCCAGGTTCGATGGAGAACGCCGCTCTGTCTGTATGGACGAGAATTCGAACGAAGCGTTGGGCCCGAGGAGAAGCCCCAGACCGGCCTTCACATCCATCCTCCCGTGCACGCCTACGGCGCCGCGCTGGAACGGGTGAATGTAGATGCTGCCTTTGGGGGCGGTGAACGCATTCAACCGATGTCACAACTGCCTCAATCGGGAGAAATGAACGAAAAGACAGCCCGCTTATCGCGCTCGCCCGCGAACGTTGGGCCTGGACTAGGTGAACCAGGACGGCTGGCTATATGTCGTTCCGAGACCGAAGTTTATAGGTCGCCGCCCTACCCCTCCTCGGTCGCAGATCCGCCAAATCTTTCCCGAGGATTCGGTTCCATGACCGGCGACAAGCGCAAAATCGGCTTAGTTCAAGCGTGCGAAGGGAGCGGGTCGAAGGTTGAGTAAGTCCAAACTGAGCGCACCAAGTA
>JAACDH010000575.1 GCA_009936995.1 Rhodobacterales bacterium | reverse complement strand
GTTCGGTCCTCCAAGACCAACTCCGCACCTTAACATCCGAACTCGACACCCTCGGAGCGCTCCGAGCAGACGCCGCTCGCCAGGAGCGGCAGAGCATTCAGTCGTCGCTTGAGACCCAAGCCCGCAGCCACCAGCAGAAGATTCAGTCCCTCATCGAGGTGCAAGCGCAGCTCACTGCACATATCGTAGCCATGGTCCCCGGAGTGGAGGGCGCTTGAGCGCACTAGATGACTTCGCGAAACGTCGCAAACAGGCAGCAAAGCTCTTGGTCGGATTGGCCGACGCACTCGAACCCCTGGGTGCTGGAGACGGCATCGACGCCGACCACCTGCGAAACACAGCAAGTCGCGCCCTAGAAGGCCGGTTTCAGGTGCTGTTACTCGGTTGTTTCTCGTCCGGAAAGAGCACCCTGCTCAACGCCCTTCTGGGCCGACCGGTGCTTCCCGTCAAAGTGAACCCATGCACGGCGATCCTCACCGAGGTGGTCTACGGCGACCCGCCCGACGTCCAAGTGCACCACCATGACGGCACTGTCGACACCCTCACGCCCGCCGCCTTCACCGACGCCTATCAACTCCGCACCGCCGACCAAGCGTCCGCCGGCGCCGAGACCGAAGACCGCTTTGGACATGTCGAGCGCGCCGTGGTCCGTTGGCCGCTTGAGCTCCTCCAAAACGGCGTGGTCTTGGTCGACACCCCAGGTTTAGACGATGACCCCACCCGCACCGCGCGCACCTTAAGCTCCCTGCCGGACGCCGACGCCGTCATCGTGGTGCTCTCAGCCGCCCGCTTCCTCACCGAGCTCGAGCGCCGAACACTCCGCCGCGACCTGCTGCCCCTGGGACTGACCAACCTGTTCTTCCCGGTCACCATGGTCGATCTACTCGACGCCCTCACCGACGACCCCGCCGCCGCTCGGGCCGCCATGGATGTCCGGGCCACCGAGCTACTCGGACCGCTCTGCGCCATCGACGGAGAAGACCGGCTGGCCTCCCGGTACTTCCCCCTCAACGCTCGGGGTGGCCTACATGCGCGATGGGACCGAGCTGCCAAAGCCGCACGCGAACCTATCGACGACGCCGCACTCGAAGCGTCCGGTGGGGCCGAATTCGAGGCCTCACTTCAGCAATTCCTCGTTCACGAACGCGGCGCCGCGCAGCTCGCCCACTTAGCCGGTGTCGTCGCCCTCGCCCGAGACAGCGTCGAGCGACGGGCAAAGCTGGACCGGGCCACCGCAGCCGCCTCCATCGAGTCTCTGCGCGAACGACAGACGGCCCTCGAACCGCAGCTCAAGCAGCTCTCCGCCATCGCCGAACGGGTCGGACGAACGGTCGACGACTTCATCGTCCGACAACAAGCCATCGTCTGGCAAGATCTCCGCAACTTCCTGGCCGAGACCGAAGCCGAGCTTCCCGACGCCGTGGCCAGCTTCGACCTCGGTGGCTTGGCCGGGCTCGACTTGTTGCGTCGCCGAGGACGCTCCCGGGTCGAAGCCATCCTCCGCACCCAGCTTGAGGCCTGGCTCGAGCGGCGTGTGGCCGACTGGCAGGCTTCTTTGCGGCCGCAGATCGAGCTCGCCCTGTGGGACCTGCGCAAAGAGATCGCTGGGGACGCGGCCGACTTCGAGGCCCTCAGCCAACAGATCGTCACTGACTTCGCCGGCGGCAGTATCGCCGTACCGCTCACCCGAGAAGACCGCCCCGAAGTCGACCCTCTCGAGCGTTGGTTCAGTGTAGCCGTCGGAGCGATTATGCTCTCCCCGGGCGCTGTCGCCGCCGGGTGGACGAACGGCTACGAAGGCGCCATGCGAGGTGCCGCTAGTCGTTTGGGGATCCGCCTCACCCTGCTCACCCTCGGCGCGCTTCTGGGCCCGGTGGGCTGGGCCGGCTTGCTGCTGTACGCCATCTCCGACGCCGTCCTGCTGGTGCTCACCGGCGGCGGCCAGCTTCGGCGCCTCAAGCACCATGTGTCCGATGCCCTACAGGGTCAGCTGGTTCAGCAGGCCGACGACGCTCGGGCCGAGATTGAAGCCCAGGTGGCCGCCGGACTCGCCCCACTCCGCGACGCCTTGGTCAGCGTGGCCCGCGACGAAGCCACCGCCCTCGCCCAGACGCTCGACCAAACCGTCGTCACCCGGGAACAACTGGTCATGGACGCAAAGGACCGGTCCAGAGCCTTCGACGTCGCCCTGGCTCAATTCGACGCCGCCCAGTCCACCTTCAGCCACCTCCAGAAGGTTAATCCTCGGCCATGACTGTACTGCGCTGGGGCCAATCCGCCTACGAAACCGACGCCGACCTCGCCAAGGAGGCCGCAGACGCCCACGCGTTGGACCTGAACTGGCGTTGCCAACCCGCCCACGAGAGGCCCGAACTGACCGGCGTTCGCGCCCTGGTGGTCACCAGCAAGGTCCGGGTCACTGACCAGGTCCTCGATCGCTTCGACGGCGACTTGGTCCTCACGACAACGAGCGGCCACGAGCACATCGACGCCCAGGCCGCTCGGTCCCGAGGCGTCCAAGTCGGCCGGACCCCGATGGCCCGACGAGATCCCGTCGTCGAGGCGGCAATCGACGGGCTGACCGGTCTGCTGCGCGAGATCCCTCGGCTCAACCAGGCTGCGGTAGGCGGCCGCTGGGTACGGTCGAATTTGCCCCGTCTGGCCCCAAGAATCTTGTGCGGCTCCCCTGTGGCGGTGGTGGGTTGTGGCGTCATCGGCGCTCGAATGTGCGCGGTCCTCAACGCCCTCGGCGCCGAGGTGCTGGCGGTCGACCCCAACGTCTCGGTGCCCCACACCCAAGCCGTCTCGTTGGACGAGGCACTGGCGCGAGCCATCGGCGTCACGTTGCACTGCGATCTGAACGCCAGCACCGTCCAGCTCTTTAGCGCCCGCCGAGTCGCCAACATGCAGCCGGGCGCAGTGCTCATCAACACCGCTCGCGGCAACCTGCTCGACGTCTCCGCCACCGTAGACGCCGTACGCCAAGGACACCTGCGCGGCGCGCTGGTCGACGTTTTCCCCGTAGAGCCCTACCCAGAGTTGGCCAGAGAAGCGGCCGTCCCTGGGATTTGGTTCACACCTCATTCCGCTGGCTTCACACACGATCTCGGCGCGCGAGTCGCACAAGGCGTTCAACGTAGTCTCCAGGCCTGGGTACGAGGTCAGAAGCTACCGTACCCCGTATAAACCTCCGCCAAATTCGCCTCTGCTTCACCCCTGAACCTCGCAATAACCGGGCATATCAGCAGTTATTAAACAGGCCCTCCAGCAAATGCGATGTGGCAAATATGCGATAGCCCTGCACATCCTCACCGAGGCGCCTGTGCGCAGGCTTAACAGCGGAGAGATCTGGCTGGCGGCGGGCTCCGTGATGCTGACTATGGGCAAATGTGAGCGAGCCGAAGAGGCCCTGCTCGTCGCCAAACAACTCGACGCGTCCAAGTGGCAAGTCCACCTCCAACTTGGCCACACCTACACCCAGATGGGCTGCCCCATTCCAGCACGGCGCTCGTTTCGCGAGTCGATGTCGTGGGCGTCCGAGTAACCCGAACCCCGGGTATATCTTTTGTTTACCCAGCTTAATGATGGGAAGTTGGACGACCACGTAGGAAACTTCGCGGTGGCGCTACAGCACGTCCCCGACCATCCGGGTGCCATCGCTGGGGCCGCCAACGTGCTCTCCTATCGCCAAGAGTACGAAGACACGTGGACGCGGGTCGAGCCCCGGCTACGCGGTCCCAAACCGGACGGTCGCATCTTGGTGGTGGGCCCAGACCTGGCCAAACAACTGGGCCGAAGTGACCAATTCCTAAGCCCTTAGAGCGCGGGCTGAAACAGGTGTCCACCACGTCCAACCCAGTAATTCTGTTGCACAGCCTGGGTAATTTACCCGACCAGTTGGGCAACCATAACCAAGCTTTCACGGCTTTTGCTCAGGCGAACACCATCCGGAAGCTGCCCTACGATATTCAGGGGCACGTTCAGATGTTAGCGATGTTCCCCAAGCTCTTTCCCGCCAAGTTCTTCGATACGCCAGCCCCGTACACGCCGAGAAGGGTCCCCTGTTGATCGTCGGCGCGCCGCGCTCGGGAACCAGCCTGACCGAACAGATGCTCAGCGCGCATCCCGAGATTTACGGAAGCGGCGAGCGAGAGATTCGCCGCCATTTGGCGCTGGTTGCGGGCCGAACCGAAGGAGAGTCCTCCTACCTCCAGGCCCCCGAGCGAATGGACGCCGGGCTCTGCAACACCTTGAACACAAGGTACATGGCCGAGCTTCACGCCATCGACCCTGCGGCTACCTACCAGCCTCGACAGTCTGGGGCAGTGGTACGGCGCCTATCGACAGCTGATGACGCACTGGTCGACGGTGCTGCCCATCTCTATCCACGAGGTTCGCTAAGAAGAACGGAACAGACGGGCGGTCGCCACCGCGCCTGCGGTCCAAGTCCAACAGCCTATTCACGACGGCTGGATCGGTCGTTCCAAGCCGCATCAACCCTTCCTTGGTCCCCCTAACAAACGCCCTGGGCCAATGGTCAAATCGCTTAACAAACCGGCCTGGATAGCCGAAGATCACGGGTGTGGTCCGCGAGTGCGGCGATAAGCTTTCTAAAAAGCCTCCAACACCGC
>JAACDH010000574.1 GCA_009936995.1 Rhodobacterales bacterium | reverse complement strand
TTTCACGCTCATGCGACGACTAGGCTCCGACGGCGCTACCGAGTCCTACGTGGCTATCCTCGACGAGCCGGCGGGAAAACAGGTCGTCGCCCGACACGTCGAATCGTGGCTGTGCAACGACCCCCGATTGGTCGCCGAGCTGGAATCGAGGGCGCGCGATCTTCAAGCGGTTCGACACAGCGCCTTGATCCCCAGCCTTGAGTATCAAGTGGTCGATGGCGAACACTTCGTCATCGATGACTGGATCGAGGCCGTCAGTCTAGGCCAACTCCTCGACCACTGTCGCGCCACCCGGCAACCGATGCCGCACAACATCTTCCTGCACTTGGCCACGCAAATATGCAACGGCCTTGAAGCACTGCACAGCCGTCCTGCGTCCCACAGCGGCGCCGAGCATGTGCTCCATCTAGGACTTTGCCCCGAGTCTGTCCTCATCAACCCCGAAGGTCGCCTGATGTTGGGGGCGTACGGACTGGTTCGCTCGCTCACCATCGGTTCGGGCGGAAGCGGCGCGGGCCTTGAGCGCATCAAATACCTCGCCCCAGAACAGACCCACCCAGACCAACCACTGGCCCCTTCCGCGGACGTGTTCGCCCTCGGCGCCATCCTTTACGAAATGTTGATGCTTCGACCATTGTTTCAGGCGGCCTCTAGGTTGCAGGTGTTGCACCGGATCCGCCACGCCGAGGTCACGACTCAGCTTCTGGAAATCAAAGAGACCTTACCTGGCCTCGACAAAATTCTCTACCGCTCACTCAGCCTTAATCCCCGCCACCGTTACCAGCGGGCATTTGTGCTTCGCGAGGACCTCCGTGGTCTAATGGCGGGCTACAACTTCGCGAAAATCGACGAAGAAACAAAAGACTTCACTGCCCCGCTGTTCGTCACCCGAACCGGCAGTTCCGCTGACGAAGTGATGCCGCAGCTTCCACCGTTCGAGGGGCGTGGTGAAAACACCGCCAATCTCCTAAACGATGTCCTGGAACTGCCCCAGGGGTTCTTCGAAGACAAGAAGCGCTCCGGCGACGACACTGCCTCGCACCTGCGCCCCAAGGCAGCGTTACAGCCAATCAGAACGCCAGATTTCGCTCCTTCGAATACGGACGCTCTGCTTCGCCAGACCAACCAAACCGATGCGGACGACGAGATCACCGATGTTCCCAGTCCGGGCTTCGCGTTCACCGACCTACCTAACCCCAACAATTTACCGCCAGTTCGAGTCGCGAGAACCCCCATGCCACCGCCACAGCGGCCGGCCACAGTTCCCATGCCAGCCCCCATCGCCGCTGCACCACCAGCACCTCCCGCACCCGAAATCTCGAAGGCCCCTCCCCCTGAACCCGAACCCGCCAGCGCTCCGGCCAGCGAGCCACCGCCCAGCCCGCGCAGCATGTACGACGACGTCGACTACACGGCGCAGCAGAACAGCATGCCCTGGATCGCAACGGGCATGGGCATATCGGCGGTGGTGGTTGTCGCCGCGCTCTGTGGACTTGGCGGTCTATGGACCCTATTGGGTGGTCCCTCCGTGGCCGCGGCCCCCGAGTCCACCGCACAAATCGCTCCCTCGACTGAGCCCGCGCCAACCCTCAAAGCACTCGAAGCTCCAAAGCGGGCCAAACCCCAGCCATCGGCCGCGCCACAACCTTCTGCGCGCCGCCAAGCCGCATCGGTCGCGCCTACGCCGCGTCCCAAGCGCCTCTCCGCGCCTAACCCGCGCATTCGGAGCACACCCGCCCCCACGCCTGTACAAGCCGTAGTGGCGCCCGCCCCGACCGTCACCGAACCCGACGACGCGTTCGCTCAACTCGAGGCCACGGTCGACGCCGAGCCCATTCCAGTCGAATTGGGCGAGCTTAGTCAGTACGCTCAACGCGCGCTCACCGGCCTGCTCACCGACAGCGATCGCACGCTCCTTGAGGAAGTCACCACCACCGACCAGGACTTCACCCGCGCACAGCTGCTGCTCTACCAAAACGCGAAGGCCACAAGTAGCGTGTCCGAACGCGAGCGCCATATGGCCGCCATCCTCGAGCAGCCAGAAAACCACTACCGCCCAGAGTACTTGGTAGAGGCTGCCCAGCTGTCTCTCGCCAAGAAAGATTACCGAGGCGCCCTCGCGTCGGCCGAGCTGGCCGAACGGCACTGGGCTCGACTGCCAAGCGATCTCATCTTCACGCGCAAGGCCGCCATCTACGAGCTTGAGGCCGCAGCCCACACGGGCCTCTTCTATGGTTCTGACGGTGAACAGACCGAACAACTCAATAGCGCGCTTCGTGATTGGGCTCGGTATCGGCAACACGTGAAGACCAAGCACCGTTCCGACCTCATCGAGCACGCAGACACTCAAATTGCCAAGCTCCAAGACATCCAAGAGCGCATGCAATGACCCTCTCTATCCACGGATTCATTTCCGCCCTGCTCTTGATTCCGAGCGTGGCTTTGGCGGGCTCCCACAACATCGGGGGCCAGGTCGTCGACCGCAACGGCGAACCCGTCGGTCGCGCGGTCATCAGCCTGATTCCGGGTAATGTCCAGCTGGTCACCGACCGCGAAGGCCAGTTTCTCATCGACTACCTTCGC
>JAACDH010000573.1 GCA_009936995.1 Rhodobacterales bacterium | reverse complement strand
GAAGAGATGGCGGTTGGCGGCACCAATATCTCTGTGAATTGCCAACAATAGGCAGCGTTACTGCGTTCGACACTCGGTGGGGTTGAACGTGATGCACACCTTGTTCTGCCCTCCGCTGATCGTGGTCCGAGCGGGCTCCGAGCCCTGGAATGTGACGGTGCATTCTTCGCCGATGGGGATGCCGGAGGTGCTCGCTCGCTGCTTTCGGAAGTTGGCACGGCGACTAATTCCAGCGTCGGGGCAGTTGATCTCAAGACTGTGGAAGAAGGCGCTCTTGGGGACCTCGATGGAGATGTTGCCCGTGGTGATGGGCACGGGTTCCGTAGGTGCATCGGGATCACCAGCGTCCGGCCCGCCAGTGCGAGGCCTGCTGCTAGGACGAGGTTGGATATCGATGATGTCGGGTATGTCGTCGGTGTCCCGAATATGTGTAGGGTCATCATCGTCAATGGCGGCGATCCCGTCGTCTTGTTGGCTCCAAGTGAAGATGCCGATCATCAAGATGGCCAGGACCGTGAAGATGGCCAGGATCAGCATAAAGCTCAGACCTCCAATGATGGCCAGGATCTGATTCGACGACTCGGTGCCAACCTCGGCGGCGCGTGTGAGGTCTACCGACCCGGGCGCGTAGCTGGCGAAGGGCGAGGCACCATCCGGTTCATCGTCGTCGCCACCCGCGTCGAATACGTCTGCAGGTGGGCGCGGAAGGTTGGATAGGCTGCGGCCCGCGTGGTCGTCGGGCTCGGCCTGTCTGGGCGTTGGGCGTCGCGGAGGTGGCTTAGAATGGGCCTTCCGCTTGACGTCGGAGACTTTCATCATTTGGGTGGAAGGATGTGCCGCGGAGTCCTTCGGCGGATCTCTCGGCTCACCCTTCTTGTCTCCCGGTCGCCAGCTGGTTCGACCGCGCTTTGCCATTCGGCCTCCTGCTCAGGCAGTCTACAGGAAGAGGTCGGGGGCCAACTGTCCACCGGGCACGACGTTGTATTCAGACAGGTCGGTGACGCCTTCGGACGCGAGGACTTGCTCGTCCGTGAAGAAATTGCCGGAGCATTCGGTGCCGCGTGCGAAAATAGCGAGGGCGGCGTCAGCCATTATCTGGGGTGTTCGGGCCAGCTGCAGCATTGCTTCGCCTCCGATGTGCGAGACGGCGCTGGTGGCGATGATGGTGGCGGGCCACAGTGCGTTGACCGACACTTTGCCCTTGAACTCTTCGGCCATGCCCAGCATGCACATGCTCATGCCGTATTTGGACAAGGTGTAGGCGAGATGGCTGGCGAACCACATTGGGTCGAGATTGAGCGGCGGCGACAAGGTGAGAATGTGAGGGCGCTCTGCCTGGAGTAGGTGGGGAAGGCACGCCTGCGAGACGGCGAAGGTACCCCGCACATTTACTTGATGCATCAGGTCGAAGCGCTTCATCGGCGTATATAGGGTGGGTGTCAGTGAGATCGCGCTGGCGTTGTTGATACAGATGTCGATGCCGCCAAAGTGGGAGGCGGCCTTGTTCACGACCTCGGTAATTTGCGAGGCTTCTCGAACGTCGAGCACTTGTGCGAAGGCCTTGCCACCAGCGGCTTCGATCTCGTCGGACACGGAACCTAGGGTGCCGGGCAGCGTGGCATGGGGCTCTTTTGTTCTGGAAGCTAGCGCGATATTAGCACCCTGTGCGGCGGCTGCTAGCGCGATGGCCCGACCGATTCCACGTGTAGCGCCTGTGATGAAGAGCGTTTTTCCAGCGAGCGGCATTGAACCTCCAAGTCCCGGCGGGACCCATTGAGTTAACGAACGGCCAGGAGAATCCATGCAGCCCGAACACGTCCTCAACGTAAGCGTCTACTACGAAGACACCGACTTTTCTGGACTGGTCTATCACGCCAATTACCTGAAGTACTTCGAGCGCGCCCGGGAGCACTTCTTAGGGCGGGCCGAGCTGGTGCGGCTGTACCAACAAGACGGCATCGGCTTTGTCGTCTACAAGGCCGATCTCTCGTTCAAGGAAGGCGCAGTGTTCGGCGACGATCTCGAAATTCGTACCACGGTCGAGTTGATGTCCGACTACCGCGCGCTGTTCCACCAAGCTGCTTGGAAAAAAGACGGCAAGTCTCCCATGGTCCTCGGTGAAATCCATCTGGTTTGCGTGGACAAAGACAACAAGCTCATCCGTCTGCCGTCCAATGTGCGCGCCATGGGCGGCCGTTAGCCCTAGTTAGAAGTCGCTGACTGGAATCGGAAAACGGCGCTCTTCGCAACCGTAGGCCTTGGGGCGCAGCTGAATCAGCGTGTGCAGCGGCATCTCGAGGTGTGGACACTCTTCGGGCGTTCGTCCAGCCAAGTAGGCGTATAGCGCCCGAAGCACCGCCTGATGGGCAACGATGACCACGGGTTGCTTACTGCGCTCAAGCTCGATGATCACCGGGTTCAGGCGGCCGATTACGTCTTGGTAGGATTCGCCACGTGGGTAGCGATAGCGCAGTTTGTCGGCCTTTCTTGCCGCGAACTCTGCGGGCATTCGCTCTTTGACCAGGGCGTAGGTCCAGCCGTCGCACACGCCCGCGTCGATCTCATCGAGGGCGCGCAGGGCGAGCGGTTCCCAGGGGAGGCCCTTGGCGGTGTTTACGGTGCGTTGAAGCGTGCTGGTCCACAACTTGGGCGTACCTTGAACGCGCTTGGGCAGCTCGACCGCGAGTGCCTTGGCGTATTGTGCGCCGCGAGCCGATAAGCCAGGGTCTCCGCCTAGGAGGCCTTTCACATTGAAGGCGGATTCGCCGTGCCGGGTGAGCCAGATGTCTCGAGGGGCCAGGTGGAGGTTCATCAAGTAGTAGACCAAACGCGACGGAACGTACCCGCCAATGCGGTTCGCTACGACCTGGCGTCCGACATCGACGATTTTCACCCATGAACGATGGGTCTCATCGTCACCGAGAGTTTCGTAGGCCGATTCGTACATCTTGATACGGGCGCGGAAATCGGAGACGGCCTGGTCGGGATCGATGCCAGCGTAGTCAGGGGATGAGATCTTGGTCTCACGGACGTTCTCTTCCACCAAGGCGGGGTCTGAGCAGACACTCTCAACGAAGATCACCGGAACCCCTGCAGATTCACAGCGCTTCACGATCAGATCGCGACGTTCTCGGGTTCCGTTGGTGGCATCGTAGATAGCGATCTCGCCACCGCCTCGGACCCACCGGAACACGTCGTCGAGCGCCTCGAGGGCCATCCTTCGACGGGCCTCGACCCCCGTGGCGTTGGTGGGGTCGAAGAAATCGGCTTTCTGTCCAGAGCCGAGCCGCTCACGTCGGTAGTTGCCAACGTTGAACACCCGAGCATTCAGTCCGCGCCAGCGTAGGTATCGAGCCAGCTTGCGAGCCATGTAGGTCTTGCCACGGGCGGGCAGCCCGACCATGGCGAATACGAGCGGTTGAATAGGCGACGACATGGGGCTCTAGGGCTGGTGGTGGGGTACGGCAGACGTAACCTCTACGACTGAGAGATGTACGTCGGCAGGTCGGATTGAGTATGGCGAATCAGGCCTTTTCGGCTGCCAGTCTTTGATTGAGCCAAAATCCCTTCCAAAGAAGGTAGATGGCTGGAATGAGGATGAGGGTAAGCAGCGTAGACGACGCGAGGCCGCCGACCATAGGAGCGGCGATACGCTTCATCACCCGGGTGCCAGTTTCGTTGCCGTACATCACAGGGAGCAAGCCGAACATGGTGGTGGCGACGGTCATGAGCTTGGGACGAACCCGCCCTGCGGCGCCCTCCAGGATGGCGTCTTTGAGGTCGTCGATACCGTTCAGGCGACCTTCTGCGCGGTAGCGCTCGTAGACCTCGTCCAGATACACGATCATCACCACTCCGGTCTCAGCCGCCAAGCCGGTGAGGGCGATGAACCCCACACCTGCGGCCACGGACATGTTGAAGTCGAACAGGTAGAGCAGCCAGATGCCGCCGATGGGGGCAAAGACGATGGTGCCGACCATCACCATGACCGTCTCACCGATCTGTCGGAAGTGGGCGTAGAGCAGCAGGAAAATGAGCGATAGTGTAATGGGTAGAACGATCATCAGTCGATCGTTCGCGCGCTCCATGTACTCGTACTGACCGCTCCACACCAAAGACACACCTTCGGGGAGCTGCACCTTCTCGCGCAGCACCTCGCGGGCGTTCTT
>JAACDH010000572.1 GCA_009936995.1 Rhodobacterales bacterium | reverse complement strand
TGCCCGTGCAGCCCCAAGCGAGCTCTTCGGAGAGGATGGCAGCGTCGAGCGCACCCAGGCCCATGCCGCCCCACTTCTCAGGAATGTGGGTGTTGGTGATGCCCAGCTCGTGTGCCTTCTTGATGACTTCCCAAGGATATTCACCGGTTTTGTCATGATGGGCCGCCACCGGGCGCATCTCGTTTTCCGCAAAATCGTGGGCAAGCTCTTGGAGGGCTTGTTGGTCTTCGGTCAACTCGAAACCGATCATAATTGTACTCCGTCTAAATGCGACTGAACCCATATCGCGGCCGGCCCACCAATTCCAGCAACGCCCCCGACCTTGGCGGTTCACATACAATCAACAGGGAACGAACCGATGGCCACGGGCGTTGTCGGTTAGGCTCCACCTCGTAGCGCGCCTCCGGAGGCCCCATGTGTACTATCGTCGCCCTGCTCTTCTCTACCGCCTTTGCCGGTGATGGTTTCTACCACCCCAACGATCTCGCCCCCGAGAGCGCAGAATTTATGCGCCTCAACGAGCAGGCTATGGGCCCATTCGAGGATAGAAGTCGCACATCCGCGGAAATTGGACGCTCGCTCGCGCTGTATCGGGAGAGCCTAGATCTCCTGGGGAACCTCGCTCCTGACGACGAGTACAGCCGCCTCGACGCCCTCGAGAAGCAGTACAACCGCGAGCGCGCCGTCCTAGAGACCTTCGCAAACACTCTCGTTGACGACGTCGACACCACTTTCCTGGCCGCACTCGACAAGGCCAAGACGTCTTTGGGCGTGAAAGCCATGGAGTGTGAGCGTGAGATTCAAGTGGGGCCACAGGTTCCCGGAATGCGGGGTCGTACCGAACCCAATCCCGCGTGCAAAGGCGACGACCTGAACGCCTCGCTCGCCAAGGCGATGGACGCCGACCCCGAGCTCCAAGCCGTTGTCGCCGAGATCATCGCCCTCGAGTGGCCCACTTTTGGCATCGACACCGAAGCACAGTCCGCAGTTGGTGACGGCGACGGTTGGATCTGGATACGCCCCCTCTTCGCAACAGGCGCACCTCAAGCCCTCCGGGCCATTGATGACGCGGACGACAACGCTCGTCTTCCCTTCCAAGCCGCCCTCGAGGATGAGCCCACAGCCCCCCAACTCAAGCAGCTGACCGAAGCGGCCGAAGGCGTCACCCAAACCACGGCCACAAGCCGCGCGAATTTGGCGGCGCCCGTGCTCGTGGTAGCCGACAAGGCCCTTGCAAAGATGGGCGCTTCGGCTGCTTGGTGCGCCAATCCACCGTCTTTGGGCGGCTGCACGGGCGACAACAAGACCCAAGACTTGGTTCAGAAGCTCGTCGCCGATGGCAAAGTCTCCAAGACCCTCACCAAGGCCGCCTCCGCGCTGTAGGGGCTAGCTCGCGATCGGCAGCCCTAACAGCGTTCGGGCTCGCCGCACGTCTTCAGGCGCCACGTACAGCCTGGAGATCCGCCGTTCGTCGGCATACCGCTGAAAGACCCGACTGGCCTCGCTGAGCGCAGTCACCTTCTCGACGGGCATGCCCGGCATCTGTTCAAGGACCTGAATGGCAGGCGCGCGAAGCCTTTTGGGCTCGAATCGAACGTACCGTGACAGTCGGCCAATGGAGTCCGCGGCGATGACATCGAAGCCCGCATCTTCGAGAATGGCTAGTTCGCGGCTGACATCGGCCTCGCGCACGGTTCCGTGCCGTTCGACCACCCGGCGATAGGGGTCGAGCTCAACGACTCTACGCGCCCACTCAGATCGCTGGGTGGCTTGTCGAAGGTGGTGGGTGAGCGCGACCTCGTCGACGTGCAACCACTCTCGTAGAGGTGGAAATGTCCACGTGCACTGCTCGCTGTTGATGTAGCGACGGACCATCTCTTCGTAGATCACCGAAGTGTGGTGGAAGTACACCATCAGGAACATGTGGTGCCGAGCGATGAGAAAGTGATCGAAGGCGTAAACGGCGCGGCTGTTGAGCGCCAAGCACACCTGACCGTCCTTGGGCCAAGCTGCGAAATTCGACATCAGCCAGACCACATCAACCTGCCCGTACTTCACCCCAGTGCAGGTGGCATCGCGAACCAAATAGTCTAGGCGGTCAACGTCAAGTTCGCTGCTGATGATCTGCGAGAGCAAGAGGCGATGATCTAGGCCTGCATCTCGGAAAAACCCGTCCGTAATTCGAATGTCAGAGCTAATAAGCCCAGCCACGTGCTTGGCATCGAAGGGAAAGTTGTTCCGGATCGCATCACCGAGACTGGTGTGCTCCATGATTGCGATCGTGTAGTCCTCGTGCGTCGCGGCCTGCTCCCCGTGAGCTGATCGCCGATACCAGCTGATCTCCAGAGAATCGAGGGCTGGCATGGCGAACTCCATGCAGTGACTGAACGGAGGGTGCCCTAGATCGTGGCAGAGCGCGGCAATACGCACCGCGGACCGAAATTGGGACCGCGCTTCAGGCCGCTCAAACGACCAGTTTCGATACGCCATATCGAACGCCTGTCCAGCCAGATGCATGACGCCCAAAGAGTGGGCGTAGCGGGTGTGAGTTGCCCCCGGAAAAGGCAGGAAGGAAAACCCAGTCTGTCGAATATTTCGAAGCCGTTGAACCCACGGATCATCGGCGACCGCCGTCTCGGATCGGTCGAGACCGATCGCCCCGTGAATAGGGTCGCGTACCTCCATACTTGCTCCTCAACTAACAGACGTATAACTTCGCGGCTCAATGCATCCCATCACCGCCATCACCGAAGACTCTGTAATCTACCATTCAGCATTCGGCTTCGCCCGGGTCACACTGGTGGAGGAAGGCCGCGTGGCTCTCCAATGGGAAATGGCGGCCACAAATCTACCCTCTCGCGTCACGTTCGAAGTGCTCAAGCGGGTTTACGCCCAATGCAAAAAGGGCGGTTTCTTTGAACGCGCACTGTTGGACCCCGGCGCGCTACAAGCCCAGCTGCAGACAGACGGTTTGTCGGTCGTCGAGATCCTGCTCGATGAGCTCCAGGGCCCTCAAAACGATGCATCCATTAAAGAGTGGATTGTCGGTCGAAAGCTGATGACGGCCGAAGCGTGTGGCCACTGGTGGGCAGCCCTGCAGCCTATTATCTATGAAGACCTGCGCTTTATTGTCGATGCGGGCCGTTTCAGCTTGCGAGATGCAGCCATGCCTGATGGCCCTCGGGCCCGTCTCGACAACCCGCTGCTGGCGCCCGGTCGCCGCCTCGACATCGCGCTTCAGCACAAGAGTGAGTTCGACGACGAGTACTTTGTGTCGCAGATCCTGCTCGCGTGGCGCACCGGAGGCACCCAAGTCCGCGATCTTGCGCAAGCCGCGCTTCGCGATCGCGACCCTGAGGTCATCATCGGCGGCCTCCTCCAAGGCGGCCCCGACAACATCGACGCCGTCATACACGTCATCCGTCGCGGCGGCTGGGCGGCCGAACAAGTCGACGAATTCACCCATCACCTGTTGGTCGAACGTGTGCTGATCGGCCTCGAAAGTGGCGGTCCGCTAGACAACGAGGGTAGACTCGCAGCAACCTTGCTGCGTTGGTCCAGTCCTGGAATCCTCCACGAGCTCAGCGATGTGGTCACCAGCGGAGACGGCAAGCGCCTCCTGCGATCCACCTTCGCGGCACTTCCACCCCGCAGGGGTGAACAGGTCGCGCTCGAACTGCTAGCCCTCTCGCTCGATCAGTCCGACGAAGAGACCGCACAGTGGCTCGGTGGAGAGGCCCTCGGCTTCGCCCTCATTGACCACGAGACCATGTCGGACCGCATCGAAGAAGAGCGGCCCGAAGTCTCTCGGTGGTATCGAACCAGCTATCAATCCGTGTCCTCCAAGATCGCCATGGACGAGTACACCGACGACTCCAACGACGACTCGCTGTACACCGCCGAGATCGAGTTCTCGGACGTGGTCAACTCGCCCGTCGCCCTTGGCGACCTACCGCCGCGTTCAGGCGCCAGCCTCCTTGGACTCGGTCTGGCGCTCAGTCGCGCCCTCGCAATTCAACACAAAGATGGCGTAGTCTGCAACGTCACCGCGCGCTCCGCCTGGGTCCTCTCCAACGAGACCATCGAGGTCCAACCCGTCGACGATAGCCCTGGCTGTCCGCGCCTCGGACAAGAACATCCCTCCGAACAAGGCGACCTCTACGCCGCCGGTGTGCTACTGCTCGAAGCCATGCTCGGACGTCCTTGGCCCAGTAATCTCGCCGCCCATCGCGCGCTTCCCTACTTGCGCACGTGTATCCCCCTGCTGCCACCCAGCGCCCTCGCCCCGCTCGACGCCGCGCTGCATCCAAATCCGACCAGCCGCCCCAAAAACGCTCTTGAGTGGGTCGCCATCTGGCAAGCCGCCGCCGTCGCCGAAGAGAATCGTGTCTACGCCAGCCGGAACCCCGCAGCGCGCATGCACATTGGGTACGACTCTCACATCGGCCACATGAAGATCCTGCTCACTCAAACTAACCAAGACGCCATCTTTGTGTCCAGCAAAGGTCCGTTGTCGATGTTGGTGGTCTGCGATGGAATCAGCACGGCAAACGCAGGGAGTGGCGACCTCGCGTCCAGCATCGCCTCCCACGTCATCGCCAACCTATGGGAGCAAGCGCTCCCCCGCCTCTCGCAGGCCGGCCCCCCCGAAATCCGTGAGTTTCTCGACCGCGCGCTGCGTATGGCAAACACCGCCGTGTGTGAAGCCGCGCTCCGTTTCGCGGGCGGCAACCTCGACGGCCGGGTCCCTATGGGCACCACCGCCGTAGTCGCCTTGGTCCACGGAAACTACGTCAACATGGCCTGGCTCGGCGACTCTCGCGCCTACCTCGTCGGCAGCTACGGCGCGAGCCTGCTCACGGCCGACGAAAACCAAGCCGGCGAACGACTCAAGGCTTGGCATCTCCACTTCCTCAAATCTTGGAACCCCGCCGGTTTCGCGTTGGTGGGCTACCTGGGTCACTTCGACGAAATGGCCCGCCCCGAAGCTCTGCCAGCCCACCACACAGCGTTTAGCCTCCTCGACGGAGAGCGCCTGGTGATCAGCACGGATGGCGTCACCGACTACATCGGCGAGACCCACCCCGAGGTCGCCCATCTCATTGCGGAATGCTGCCGGGGCGACGACCCCGACGAAGCGGCCCGCGCTCTGGTTGCCCACGCAAATCACGGAGGCGGAGGCGACAACGCCACCTGCCTAGTGGCCACCCTCTGGAACCCGTAGCTCCCCGAGCACACCTAGGATTACTCATGACCGCAACAAACGCGGACACGACCGCCACCCCAGCGGATCGCTCAGCTGATTTTCGCCGCAGCATCCAGAAGGGCGTGGTGCTCTTCGATGGCGCCATGGGCACCGAAATCTATCGACGAGGTGTGTTTATCAACCGCGCTTTTGAGCAGCTGAACCTCAACGGCGGCGAGATGATTAGCGCCATTCACAAGGCGTACGTCAAGTCTGGGGCCGAAGTCATCACCACCAACAGCTTTGGCGCCAACCGCCCCCGAATGCGCGAGTTCGGTTTGGAAGACCAATTCGAGGAGATCAACCGTTCCGCCGTTCGTCTCGCCCGCGGCGCAGCAGGCGACCGCGCGTTTGTCGCAGCCAGCATCGGCCCCCTCGGCAAACGTCTCGCCCCCCTGGGCAACCTGGAACCAGGCGCGGCCTTCGGGACCTTCCGCGAACAGGCCAGGGTGCTTCTCGCGGAGAAGCCCGACCTGGTGGTCCTAGAGACCTTCTACGATATCGCCGAGCTCTGGCAGGCGGTCCGCGCCGTCCGAAGTGTCAGCAAAATTCCAATTGTGGCTTGCATGGCCTTCTCGCCCGACCCACGGGGCAATCCGCCAAGCCAAGCCACCTTGCTGCTTCAGCGGGTCGCGAGCTGGTCGGTCGACGCGGTAGGCGTCAACTGCGGTGCAGGTCCCAGAACCGCGCTCGACATCGTCGAAGTGGCCGCTAGTCAGCTGGCCAAACCCCTGGTAGCGATGCCCAACGCCGGTCATCCACAAGAGGTCGACGGCCGCAGCATCTACATGGCTAGCCCAGAGTACATGGCCGAATACGCCCGACGGTTCGTGCTGAAAGGCGCACGTGGCGTGGGTGGGTGCTGTGGCACTACCCCACAGATGATCAAAGAAATGCGATCATTTATACGGTCGGTTGCCCCCGGTATTA
>JAACDH010000571.1 GCA_009936995.1 Rhodobacterales bacterium | reverse complement strand
TCCAGACGACCTGCCTGGCTCATGACAAAGCCGTACATTTCGTCCATCTCCGTCACGCCCTCAAGGGCGTCCGAATCCAACTTCATTTTCTCAGCTATCGCATTTTGCTTACGAATCAGCTTGTCAAGCTCCCCCCGAACATCCGCAGTTTCTTTGATAAACCCCTCTTCAATCGACTGCTTGATAGCAGCGATGGATTCATCTATCTCAGTCTTCGCCGCAACCGCCTCGTTGAACACCGTTTCAAGCCGATTGCGCTCTGCGGTGAACCCTGCACGAATGTTTTTAAGGTTCTTGCTTCGATCACCAGCGTCCTGTTGGATCTCATTTTTGATGTTCTTAACGAAGCCCCTAAGCGTCGCGTGCTCTGTGGCCGCTTCATCAGCCAGCCTGACGAGAGCTTCATCTAAGTCCTTTGACACCAACTGCCCCAGGCGTGCCGCTTCACCACGCATTTGCGCCATCTGAAGGTTCCGCTCTTTAACTTCGCCTTTCAGCAGCCTCGCAACATCCCTGTTCTTGCTGAGGTTCGCCATCCCCTCGATCATCTCGGTGGTGTAATGGGCCTCGTTACCTAGCTCGCCCACTTCTCTCAGGCGCATCAACATCGCGTGGTGGCCCTGGATGCGGGACATCTCACCGATGTACCGCTCCACTAGAACAACAGAGTTGTCTTCCATCCGCTTCGTGATGCCAGCTTCACGCAACGCTTCAGTCAGCTTCTGGTTGATGTCGTCAATGGTCGCGTCACCAAACGTGACAGGTCGGCCCTTGATGTCGACGGTCTTGCCAGGAAGGAACACCCGAGTCTTTGCGGCGCTCTGGCCTGCGTCCAAGGTGCCGCCGTTAAACGATGCGCGGCTTACATCGTCACCGAAGAAGTCCCAGGCTTCTTTGGTCTGACGGTTCGGTAAATACCCTGGGCCGCGGAAGCCCATGTTGATGGCGTATTCGCCCGTAACGGGATCTTTAGTTGCTTCGAGCGTGCTCTCGTAAATCTCTCTCATCAGCGCTTGAGTTCTTTGCGCCTCTGGAGACAGCGCCGCAAGCTTCGCTGGGTCAACGACATCGCCGTACTTCCAGCCGACGTTCAGATTGTTGATCTCTTTCGTGACTCTTTTGCTGACCTCTTGGTCCTGTCCCTGGAATACTCTCTGCGCCGAGCGCGCCCAAGGCTCCGCAGCCTTGCCAGCAAAGCCAGTGAATTGTTCGACACTCTCTAAGGTCAAACCAGCCAGCTTCGGTGTGATCCTGCGGCCCTCATGTATGACCGTTTCACCCGTCTGAGCCGCGCGACGGTAAGGAGCCAACGCGGCGTCACCGCGACCCTTACCGACCTTGCCGACTAGACGGCCAGCAGTGTTGCGTCGCACCGAAGAGAACGCTTTCTCCGTAGCAGTGCCGATGGTCTTAGTTCCAGGCAGACGAATCGACGCGTCACCCACACCCCAGTAGACGCCCGCCTTCTTCACGTCCAACGCTTTACGCGTCGCGTCGTCAAGACCGACGTGGCCGAACTTGCCGACGTGCTTCACAACGTCGTCGGACATTCCCATTGTCGCGGCCTTCTTGACCAGTGCCTCGCGGCCCAGCTTGCCCATCACCATTGGCGACTTCATCGCCGCGCCACCGACGTAGGTGATCGGGTCAAACGCAAGGTCGCCTACCAGGCCGACGGTGCGGTTGATCCACTTGTTGTCAGTGACATCACCCATCAGCTTTCCGAACCCGTACTCAGGGTCGTTCAGCTTGTCCCAGTTGCTTTGCTGACCGAACTCGTTAAGAGTTCCGTCAGCATTCTTTTGCGTAGAGAACTCTTCGCCAGAAATGAACTCTGAGAGTTCTTCGGCACCGAGCAGTCCGAGGTTTGCCACCCAGTCAAGCTTCTTTACAGCGCCACCCAGAACGGTGCCTAAGCCGCCCTTAATCGCAGAGCCGATGCCCCCGTCGCTTTGACTGCCACCGCCGCCACCACTAGAGCCGTTCTTGATTGCGTCTTGCATCGACTGGTACTGCGCCCAAACGTTGTCGTTCGGGTCGACCACAGGAGCGGTCGATGGCGGGGGTGGGGGTGCGGGAGGTCCACCGTACAAAGTGCCGCCGCCAGGACGGGGGGACATCAAAAAGTCGTTACGACCTTGCCAGTCACGAATTGCCATACTTAGTAGCCTTGTTGTCCCTATCCGCGCGGAAGGCCGAGGAGGCGAGCAAGCGTCTGTGTTTGCTGAATGCTGCTACCCCTGGACCTGGCGCGTGCAATTTCACGCTCCTCCTGCATCAAACGACTTGCCGTCGCCGCCCAATCCCCTCGGGCTTTATGTGCAGCCGCACGATGCTCGTCACGCGTCATCCCAGCAGGCATCGGTGTCGTCTGGGTTGGAGCCATCGACGCAGCGAAAAGGTCAGCCATTCCTTGGTAGCGGGCAGCGTCAGCGCTTGGCTGTTGAACAGGGCCGCTACCAGACGGCCCGCCGTTACGCGGCATCCCGCCCCTCGGGCCATTGAAGTCAGGGAGGGTGTTCGTATTCGTAGGCGCGTAATGCGTTTCAGGATTAAAAGGAACCTCCATGTTCTGCGACGCGATGGTCGTCGGAGGGGCGCTGGTGGGCACTGTGGGCGCTGGCTGCGGCCCGTCACCTCCCAGCATTTCAACCACGTTCACGTCGTTCAACATCTGTTCATCGACGGTCGGTTCACCCTGAGCAATCCGTGCGGCAGCGGAGTTATTGCGAGGGTGGGAGCGCGCACCGCCACCGCCACTGCCACCATCGCCATCGCCGCCAAAGAGGTTGCCAAAGAAATCGCCAATCCCGTCCAGACCCTCCATCGAATACCACGACGTTTGGTTGGGGGCGTAAGGCTGGCCGTAAAGCTCCATATTTCGCTCGGCATCAGGCTTCCGCACCGACTCCTCGGCGTAGCCAGGGTCAACGCCTTTCTCGATCAAGTCCCTAACGTAAGTCTGCGCTTGAGGCGTGATAGCGAAGTCGGTTTCCGAGCCAGAAGCAGTCGGAGTTGGAGTTGGAGTCGAAGTCGGAGTCGAAGGCAACGCCACAGACTCAG
>JAACDH010000090.1 GCA_009936995.1 Rhodobacterales bacterium | reverse complement strand
AATCGCTCTAACAATTCTTCGAAGCTAGCGTTCTCGAGTCCCTCCAAGCGATCCAGTTCCTTCAGCAAGTACGCCGGAGGTGCACGCCCCAGCGCCAGACGAGTCGCGGGTCGCAACACGAGGAGGCCCTCCAGAGTGCGCGGCCGCGACAGCATCACGTAGCACGCGAGCCAATGCACGAACTCGTCCATGTGTGGAGGCTTCTGCATGTCAGCGATGATGGCATCATAAGAACAGCCCTGCGCACCGTAGACGATCAGAGTGTCGGAGGGTACGACTCTGAACGTTCGCCGCCGCACACTAAACCATGAATCCTTATCGTTCTTGTCCGGCTTCGCTTGGAGGTACCCTTCCTTGGGTCCCAGGGGGAAGAGGCCTCTGCGATCGGTATCGTGGGGCAAGTCGCTCGGTAAGTGGTCCTCCGGCAGCCTCCACTCGACGTCCTCGGCCTGCAGCCAAAGGCACACCGGCAGGTATTTCAGATGCATAATTTTCGAGGTCTCGGGTAGGTCCTCGTGTTCAGAGAAGACGATATGGCGTAACGTGCACACACAGCCTTTCATCAGACCGAACCGGACACATTCCTTTGAATGCATGGTGAGACGCATACCGACGTACAATGGGAGAACACCAGGCAGATCTTGTGTGTCTCTCGGATTGGACAGTGAATCCAGGTACCTTTGCACGCTCGGCATCTTCCCCTGATTGCAAAGCTCCGTCGCAACGTCACTTGCCTTCACCACATACAATGTCCGCTTCAGAGATGCTGCGAAATCCTGAGCATTCAGCAAAGATCTGTATACCCGAATTTTGTGTCGGTGAACGATATACTGCCAAGGGTGATTAGAAAAGGGCTCTTCCCGCGTCCGCGCATCGTCCGGTTTCATCCAGCGAGACTTATACACGTTCCACATGACCTCCGATAACGTGTCGCGGCTTCTCCCGAGTTCCCGCATCTCGGCCGAAAGCATACTCAGCTGCCCTGGTGAGCGACGATTAAGGTCGAGGGACACAACGCGACAAGTGCGCCGCCACAACATCAATCCTTGAATCGTCTCCGTGATCTTGGCTCGTTTCTTGTCATCGCCCTTGTCATCCGCGTCGTCGAGCGCCAGGAGTTCGTCTGGCGCTTGCGCAAGACTAGGCGCGACGCTGCCCGGGTCCACTGGCGGGAGCTGCATGAAATCGCCCGACAGGACCATGCCCAGGCCACCCCAAGCACGCTCAGAAACCTTAGCTTCTTTCAGACGAAATTCATACTGGAACATGTTATCTGGCGACACCATGGAGATCTCGTCTATGAAACAGGCACAGGCGGGCTCCCATCGCTGGCGATACTTCTCACGCACAGTCGTACTCAGACGGCCCTTCTTACTCTTGATCGTGGCCGTTCCGAATGTCAACTTGCAGACGGCGTGCAGCGTGTCCCCATTCAGCAATCGCGCGGCCGAGTTGGTTGGTGCGCACTTACGGACGGAGTCGGGTCCTCGAAAGTAATTGATGAGCGCCTCTATGACGCGCAAAACAGTCGTTTTGCCCGTGCCGCCAGCGCCCATGAGCGCGAGCTGGAAATTATCCGCCAGGGATTCTGGTCGCGACGCAGCCGTGCTCTCGCAAGCCGGGTTCAGGTTCCACTCACGGTTCATCACGTCCTGCAACCAGACCGCCGCCCACAAGATCGCGCGGCCCTGCTTCACATTCACTGCCTCACTACCTAATTCGGGCACTCCACAGATCCCCTCGGACATCAAGAAAAGGGCCGCGTCCACTACAGCCGATGTTGTCCGCGGCGGCACCGTCGGCAAGTTCCCAACGGCGAACGTGAGTTGCTTCTGGACAGCATCCGCATTGTCGCGACGACCTCTCGGAATACACCGCGCGGGATCCATCGAAAAAGAGTCGATGAGCTTGACATAACCGCAATGTTGCTCCAGAGCTTTCCGAGATCCCTCGGGATCAAGCGCCGCTCCATCGGATGACGAAATACCTGGCACGCACGGTAATCCAATCGGCTTCACATCTCTGTCTGTACCCCAAAAATCGACGACGTATTTATCCTCAGCAGATCGGCCAACACGCACCTGTTTGGGCATCATGATGTCCTGCAGGTCGTCGCCGTCAGGGTATGTGCCGCAGTGAAGCTTTCTTGTATCTTCGGATCGCCCAATGTTCCTTTTGGTAGTCTTTGCGGATTCGTCCTCATGGTCCTCGCAGACCTCGCGCTGCAGATCCACATCCGACTCGGATTCCATCAGGATACCTTCACACGGCTCCGGATGAGCGGAGATGCTATCGGCCGCGGGCTGCCACAGCGGAAGATCAGCGAGCGCCGAGCCAGCGGGCGCGGCTCCCGAGCCGGGCCCGGGCTTGTCAGCAGCGAAATCATAATTGCGGACGGCCTGCCGAATCCGCTCTGCCCACCAGATGTCACCAACTGGGTCGCAGTGGGCGTGATAAAGCGCTGCCGTCTCGGCCACGCTCCTCTCCCACTCGACAAACTCACTGACAAACGCCTTTTTGAACTCCGCAGGTCCGCCGCGCCACGTCTCCCTGCCCTGGAGCACCCGCATGGCGATATCGGCAACCTTACGAAATGGCCGAAACAGAACTGAGATAAACTTCGCATACTCGTAGAACTCGTCCGTACCGACGTCATCCGAGCGGCGCGGCAGCTTGCCGAACACTTCGGGTACCTTCCACGGCTGATCTACTCGCAGGTGCACGTAATAGTCGTACACATACAGGATGGGACCGAGTGGCTCGTCTTTCGTCCGAGGCCCGCGGAGTGGCACGCCTGCGTCCTCAAAGCGAGACTGGGAGCTCATCTTTGGCTGATGTGTGGCCTGCCTCGGCCTCGGACCGTCCGGAAACTCATGCCAAGGTAGCGTCTCGAGCGGCGGACGTCCGCGGTCAGGTCGTTTCGCATCACAGGCGGCAAAGAAGAAGTAGATCGGGAAATCCTCCAGTTCGGTCGGCCGGTAGACGTAATCGAATTCACAGAGAAACGGCTTCCTGGAGAGCTTCACAGAATACGGCGCAGGCGCCGCGCACTGCCCCTGCGCCTCTTTCCCATGCGCCACGCGCACCAGTGCATCATTCACTGCAGCCATCACATTCGCAACGTACACCGGCACGAAGGGGTGACTATGGTACAGTATCGGCTTACCGATGATGTAGCTGAGCATCTCCGGAAACCCCTTATGCATACGATTGTTTGATGCAGATACAAGCCGGTGCAGCATTTTCCTGGCTTTCTCGCGAACGTCGGCTTCCGCCGAACCCTCTTCCGCCTCCTTTACGAATCGTTCCATCGTTTGAACAGAGTGTGCCATTGTGAGCACCAGACCGTCCGCATGAGGCTGCGCCTTCGAAGAGTACGAGGAGACGTAATACTCGCTATTCCCAATTTCCCTTGCCATCGATGCCTTGGTTTCCGCAATCTTCTCATCCCTCGGGCGACACCCCTCCTCGTCGGGCATCTCGGGGACACGGATGAGACAAGCCACGTCGTGGTTGCACTGCGGTCCGAGTAGCGCCGCAGGGCAACAACGGAAGTGAAAAGGATGTGTCGTCTCCAAAGCCGGCAGCCCCACGTTCGGCGGATGCCGCATGGTCGGTGGAGGCCGATTTCCGTCCCATCGGTCGTGCAACTGTAGGCCATGGAGACGTCGCGCTGTTTCCCGACCGGTATCCTCTGCAACGAATCGCGCCCAGTGCCAATAATACATCCGACAGAATCCAGTATTTCCGAGGCGGCCCTTGTGACACACGGAGGGTTTGCAGACGTGGTTGCCAGTCTTCCTCGTCCGCGAAAAAATCTCCTCCACGCATCGTGCCGCCCAGGCTTCCCCGGAAATGTCCGGGTCGCCCGAGACGCGGCTCGGGTAGAAGGGAAAGCTCAATACTTT
>JAACDH010000570.1 GCA_009936995.1 Rhodobacterales bacterium | reverse complement strand
TTTCCGATAACGATTATGAAACCTTCGCAGTCGTCGATATTGTTGACCTAGCCCAGCAGGCGATCGCGATCGCGACCGGCGTACACGGCACCGGGATCTTGGCTGTAAAGCCGGCGGAGGCGAAACACGTCGCCAGAGCAGTCCTTCATGCCGGCGAGGACGCCTTCGGTGTGTAGCCGGGCGTATAAACCGGGGTTGACCGCCGACTGCAGATGGTTGGGGCGTGGTAGAGCGGAGGAGGCATGAGGTTCCCTGTCGCGCCCTGTTCTTGTGCGGCCTCGGTGATGTACCGGGTGGTTTCTGAGTTGGGGTTCCAGGTGCACGGATAAATCAGGTTGTCGCAGGCGGTGTCCAGGACCGTCCGATGGACCGCTTCGCGCTCGCGGTCTGGGAGGTACAGGAACTCACCGCTGATTCCTGTACAGACAAAGCCGTCGACGCCCTGCAGGCTCAGCCATAAAATATTTGCGCGGAGGCGAGCGAGATCTACGCGGCCTCGAGCGGCGTGACGGTAGCGACGAGAAAGCGCGAGCGGAATCCTTTCTGAGCTTTGGGTGTCCTTTGCGGCAGACGGCCAGGATACGACGCGCGAGCGGTCTGCCTACACCGACGGCCATCACGGGTTATTCCGCACGCCAGAGCCGGCACTACCCAAATAGAGGTTACCCAGAATGCAGCGACCGAACGCCCTCCATACGTCTGCCCAAGCAGTCTTCTTTACAGTTGGGCTCGCGATGCTCATGCTCCCGGCCGTGGCGAGCGCAGGGCAGATCAAGATCGAAGCGGTCACCGCAAGCTCGTCCTTTCCTCCGGAAGAGGGCGCCTCGTATGAGCCCACCAAGATCAAAGACGGCAAGGCCGGAAGTTCGTGGGTTGAGGGTGACAGCGGCAGTGGCCTGGGTTCGTGGATCGAGCTGGACCTTGGTGGTGCCCACACGGTGAAAGAGATCAAGGTTTGGGCGGGTATGTGGTATTCGGCCGAATTCTGGGAGCGCGGCAATCGTCCCAAGGAGCTTGAGATCACCCTGGCCGACGGTACCAAAACCACCTGTGCTTTGGCCGACGAGATGAAGCCACAGACCTGTGCCATTGGGAAGTCCACAACCTCCGTCAAGGTCAAAGTCAAGGGCGTCCACAGCGGCACTACCTGGCTGGACACCGCGATTTCTGAGATTCAGGTGTGGGACGATCAGGTGAACACCCGCGCTCCAGTCTCTGCCTACGAGGTCAGCTCAGGGCTGCCTTCCGACGCTGACGGCAACTACGAGCTGGTGAACACCACGGATGGCATCATCGACACCATGTGGTGCGAGGGCAGCAAGGACGGAGACGGTGTGGGCGAGTGGATCGAGTTCAGCTTCGACAAGTCCCGAAAGGTCAGCAAGCTGGAGCTGATGAACGGTATTGGTGGCTCCGTGAAGTACTGGATGCTCGGCAATCGAGCCACGAAAGCCACCCTAGAGTTCTCTGATGGCACCAAAATCCAAGTGGAGATCAAAAATAGCGGGCGACTACAGACAATTGAGTTCGGCACTAAAGCGACTTCGAAAGTGCGGATCACGTTCGACGAAGTTTACAAGGGCAAGGAATACAACGACCTTTGTATTTCCGAGGCATACTTCCTGGAGTAGGCGACTAAACCACGCCAAGGAGAAAGTACATGCGTGTTGCCGTCAGTCTCGCCGCTCTCATTCTGTTGGGCGGTTGTTCTAGCGAGGGAGACTTCAGCGAACGGACACACAACGACGTCTGGTTCCAGGCCCCGAACAATGATGTTGACATCCTCTGGGTCGTCGACAACAGCAGTTCGATGGGTGACGAACAGGCCACACTGGCGTTCGGTTTCTCGTCTTTCGTAGGTCAGCTCGAGCAGTCGGGCACGGACTTCCATATGGGCGTCATCTCAACGTCCTTCGACTACGCCAACCCCGATCGAGCTACGCTCATCGGCGATCCTCCATTTCTGACGGAGGATGATGATTACCTCAATGAGTTCGTCGAACGCGCTCAATTGGGCATCGACGGTGAAGACAAAGAGAAGGGTCTCGAAGCTGCGGCATGGGCGTTGTCTCCAGCCATGACCACCAGCGGCCCGAATGCGGGCTTCCTACGTGCCTCCGCGCAGCTGTTGATCGTGTTTGTCTCCGACGAAGAAGACTGCTCCGACGAAGGGGCCCTCGAGGGCTTGCCCGCAGAAGAGTGCTATCGCCAGCAAGAGAAGCTGATTCCACCTTCGGAATACGTGCAAGCGTTCCGTTCCTTAAAAGAGGAGAACGACCGCGTTCAAGTCGGAGCTATCGTCGGTGTCGAGAACGCTCGGTGCGACGACGCTTACCCGGGGTCCCGCTATATCTATGCTGCCGCGAAAACGGGTGGGTTCGTCGGTGACATCTGCCAAAACGACTGGAGCGAGATGCTGAGTACCCTGGGCCTCACCGCCACCGGTATTCGGTCTGCATTCCAGACCACCTACAAGGCGAAGACCGAGACCATCGAGGTCATCGTAAACGGCGATGTGGTCGAGGCCAACGAGCTCACCGGCTGGACCTACGACGAAAATACTTGGTTCCTCACGTTCGCAGAGTCCGTGGTTCCCGCCCGCGACGCCGAGATCAGCATGTCCTACACCATCGCCGCTGGTGGTGGAAGTGCTCCGGAAGGCTCGACGGCCGAGTAGCCTCGGCCAGTATTTGCGAGGGGCTAATCGCTCACAGGTGAAATCGACGCCGCCGCCAAGGGAGGTAGGCAGCGTGCAAGATCGCTGAGGCCAGCGGTGGCGCGAAGCTGGCCGGAGAGCTCGGGCAGCATCCACACAGGCGCGTCGCCAGCAGAGGCGGAGAGCCCTTGCCCCGCGGCTTGGTGGCGCAATGCCCGGGTATGTTGGCGCCGCAGCAAGCGCTCGAGTGCTTCAGACCAAGTGTCGGTTTGCTCTGAGTTGAGTGCGGGAGCGGGCACGGGGCCCAGCTGGGATACGCGGCCCGGGTCGGCTTCACAACGGTTGAGTAGGAAGCCACCGAAATACATGTCGCGCTCTCGCAGCGCACTTAAGAAACCAATGATGTTGTTTCGCTGTGGAGCATCTGCGTTGGCCACCAGCCAGTATGTAGTGGTGTTGGCCCGCAGTAGGTCGCGAACTTCGCTGTGGCGGCTGCGGAATCCGTGACTGAGATCGGAGATGAGGTTGAATAACTCGTAGATGTCTTCAATCTCTCGCTCCCCAGCGAGACGATGGAACACTCCCATGGCGCTCTTGGACGCGAACCCGAACAGGCCGTTACTGGTGCGGATCAACTTGGAGATCACGCTATGGTCAAACACTCTTCGCACTCGTTCGGGGGCCTCGAAGAAATCGACGACATGCCGCGTTGGCGGTGTGTCGACGACGACGACATCCCATTGTTCACTGCTGACCAACTCGTGGAGTTTCTCGATTGCCATGTACTCGTGTGAGCCGGTTAGTCGAGTGGAGACGGCCTTGTAATACCGGTTCTCGAGCAGCTTCTCTGCGCGGTCAGCGTCGGAGGAGAATCGGCGGACGATTTTGTCCCAGGTGTCCTTGCGGTCGAGCATGAGTGCCCAGAGCTCGCCGGGGGCGTCGGCGAGCGGGACCCGACTCGGCGTGTTCCCCAACGTCTGAGTTCCCAGCGCATCGGCGAGGCGCCTGGCGGGGTCGATGGTAAGGACGACCACGCGGTGGCCGGCGAGGGCGTGGCCGACGCCGAGCGCGGCTGCGGTCGTTGTCTTGCCGGTTCCACCTACGCCGCAGCAAATTTCGACCTGGGTCATGATTGCTCCAGGGTGGCTTGGGCCACGGCGTCGATCCGGGGGAGTCCGGCTTCCTCGACACGGGGGACCCGCACCTGTGGACAGCCATCCGGAAGGGCTTCGATGAGGCGCCGCAGTACGGCCTCTTGCTCGGCGTACTGCGCCACGGCTCGATCCGCGATGGGCAGCACATTGGACCACGGAGAAGAGGCGTTGGCGATCCCCTCGCGAACGGTGGCCCACGCCGGAGCCTCAGGGACGGGGCGCGGACGAAGTTGATTAACGATTACGCCCCCGAGGGTTGCGCCGTCGGCTTCGAGAGCGGAGGCGAACTGAAGACTTTCGTTGACGGGTAGGGCCTCGGGGAGGGTGGTGAGCACGACGCTGGTGATGGCGGGATCGGCTAGGAAGAGCTCAATCACGCGGGCGAGATCGTGGAACGGACCGACCCGGGTCATCTCGCGCATGGCGCGAGCCGCGGCGAGCAGGGTGAGTCCGTGACCGGTTGCGGGAGCGTCGAGGATCACTACATCGTAGTGACGGTCGCTCGGACCTGGTTCGTTGATCAGGTTTTCGATCTTGCCCAACTGCAGAAGGGCGTGGAGACCGGGAACGGCATCGAGGAATGCGCGACTGACGCGGTTGTTCAACAGTCGGGTGAGCAACTTGCCGGCGCCCAGCTTTCGTCGTCCAAAGTCAGATAAGCACTCCGCCGGGGTGAGGGTCATCAGCCATACGCCTGGAGCCGCTTGTTGGGCCTCGAAGCTGGGGTTGGAGATCCCCAAGGCCTCGGCGACGTCAGCGGTGCCGGACATTTCGATGACCAAGGCAGTCTTTCCCTGCTGTGCTGCGGCCAACGCCAGCCCAGCGGATACGGTGGTTCGACCGACGCCGCCCTTGCCCGTGACCACCACGAACTTCTGCTCGAGGAAAGCCGGTAGGCTCATGTGGCGTTTCCCGAGAGGGGGTGGGATAGCGCGGCCTGGACGGCG
This sequence comes from Rhodobacterales bacterium, assembly GCA_009936995.1. GTDB lineage: Bacteria > Myxococcota_A > UBA796 > UBA796 > JAACDH01. The sequence goes on along the minus strand of JAACDH010000570.1, from coordinate 3,545 downwards.
CGAAAGACCCGAGCGGACAGCATCATGTCGAGGTGTCCGGCGCCTTCTATGCAGACTTCGGGCACCCCCTCGGGGGCTGCGGAGCTGGCCGGAATGACCACCGGGGCGTCGGGGCTCCAGATGCAGATGGTGGGCACAGGGGGCGGCGCTAGGCCGTCGAGAATGTGGGAGCCGTAAATGAGGTCTTGTCCGGACTTCTTGCGAGCGAACACAGCCAACTTCGTACCGTGCCAGGGGGTTCCTACGGTGACCAGGCGACGCACATGTTCGGCGCCGTCTTGGTGGCGCAGATACCAGGCCGCGATGAGCCCACCCATCGAGAATCCGACGATATCTACCCGCGGTGAACCCGTTTTACGTTTGAGCTCGGCGATCTGACGACCGAGGTGTTCGCCTTGGGCGGAGAGGGAATGCGCTCGACCCGCGTGGTTGGCGGGCCACAGCCAGGTCCATCCGCGGTGGCCCAGGAATTGACACAGGAACCACAGCGCACTCCAGTTTGTGCCGTAGCCAGGGACAAGTAGGACCGGCACTCGCGGCGCTTGTTCAGGGAGCGCCTCGCCCCATTTTTTGGGCGAGGAGCTGAACCAGCCCATTGGAGAAATGCCGATAATCAGTACTCGTCCGAGTGCCTCACGCCCGAAGATGGACAGCAATTTTAGGGTAATGCTCACCGGGGAGCCTCGCTCGACCGACTGCACCACAAAACCTGCAAGTGAGGCCAAGAGGGCGCCGATGAACACGACGGTTGGAATGAGCAATAGCCAGGAGATGAGTACGATGAGAGGCTCCTTGCTTGCCGAATCGCTATGGTGTCCCTATATCGTCTCGCGCTGCTTCGCGCGCTGTCGACGCGCATTCGCGGCAGGAGTCTCTGTGCCCATCTACGAATACATCTGTGGCGATTGTGGTCACGCCTTCGAGAAGTTGCGTCGGATGAGTGCGGAGCCACCGCCTTGTCCCAGCTGTTCCGGGGGGCACTGCGAGAAGCAGATCAGCGCCAGCGCGTTTATCCTCAAGGGGTCGGGCTGGTATAAGGACCACTATGGTCTGAAGAATAGCGGCAGCTCGGACGGTGCCTCCAGCAGTAACGGTGAGGCGACGTCCGACGACGCGCCCAGGAGTCCTGCCACAGAGACCCAAACAAAGCCGGCTTCATCCGCTGCTGCGACCACCGCCCCTACTGCACCCGCCCCCAAAGCGCCCTCGCCCTCTACCAAGGCCAGCTCATGACTCAGATTCTCGATGGAAGGACCCTCGCTCGAACCTGCAACAAGGCCGTTAAGGTGAAGGTTGAATCGCTGGCGCGCCCCCCAGGGCTGGCCGTGGTGATGGTGGGCAACGATCCTGCCAGCGCCGTCTACGTCAAGCGAAAGGGCGTGGTCGCCGATCGGCTCGGTTTCGTTCATCGGCAGATCGATCTGCCCGCGGACACCTCCCAGGCCAAGGTGGAGGAGGTGGTTCGCAGTCTGAATGATGATGATGCCATAGACGGAATCCTGGTCCAGCTCCCGCTGCCCAAGGGCCTCGACTCCGCGGCGGTGGTCGACTGCGTTTCGCCCGACAAGGACGTGGATGGGCTCACCATTCGCAGCATTGGCTACCTTGCTCAGGGCCGCCAATTGTTGGCGCCGTGCACGCCTTGGGGCGTGATGAAGCTGTTGGCGCTGGCTGACGTGAACCTCAGCGGAAAGTCCGCGGTGGTGATCGGACGGTCGAACATGGTGGGTCGTCCCATGGCCATGTTGCTCGAGCAGGCCAACTGCACTGTGACCGTCTGTCACAGCCGCACGACGAACCTCGAAGAGGTGGTTCGGCGATCCGATGTGGTGGTTGCTGCCATTGGTCAGCCCAAAGTAGTTCAAGGGTCTTGGATCAAGCCGGGGGCGTTGGTGATCGACGTGGGAATCAACCGTCTGGACGATGGCTCCCTGTGCGGTGATGTCGACACCGAGGCCGCTTCCGTGAATGCGGCTGCGATCACCCCCGTGCCTGGTGGTGTGGGTCCGATGACCATCGCGATGTTGATGGAGAACACCTACAAGGCTTCTTGTGCCCGTCAGGGCGTTTCTGCGGGTTGACAAGGCCCCTCGGATCGGTGACTACATCGGCTACCCTCAGCCCCGGTAAGGCAATGGATTTGCGGACGACCCCGTTTACCTCCAAGCACGTTGAGGCTGGCGCTCGCATGGTGCCCTTCGCGGGCTTCAGCATGCCGGTTCAATACTCGGGCCTCAAGGCCGAGCATCTTCAGGTTCGCGCCTCGGTAGGCCTGTTCGACGTCTCTCACATGGGAGAAGTCTGGTTCCGTGGACCTAAAGCCGAAGACGCGCTGATGTGGCTGCTGTCCAACGCTATCCGCAGGATCCCCACGGGCGGCGCTCAGTACAACGCCATGTGCAACACCGAAGGCGGCGTGGTCGACGACGTGTTTGTGTACAAGGTGGGCCCCGAAGAATTTATGGTTTGCGTGAACGCCGCGAACCGCGAGAAAGACTTCGCCTGGATGATCGCCAATAATCCCCACGGCGCAGACATTGTCGACGAGGGCGACGGCTGGGCCCAGATCGCAATTCAAGGCCCCAAGGGCGTCGAAGTGGCCGACAAGCTCACCAATCACGACCTGGCCAGCATGAAGCGCCACCGCTTGGTCATGGGAACCTTTGCCGGTGTTGAGGGCTGCATAATGGCCCGCACCGGCTACACTGGCGAAGACGGCTTCGAGGTGTTCATTCCCTCGGTAAACGCCGCGCCCGTTTGGGATGCTGTGCTCACGGCCGGCGAAGAGTTTGGCATTCTACCCATCGGCTTGGGCGCGCGCGACACCTTGCGCCTCGAAGTGGGCAACTGCCTATATGGCCACGAACTCACAGACACCACCACCCCCCTTCAAGCGGGGTTGGGCTGGGTCACCAAGCTCCGCAAGCCCGGCGGCTTTATTGGCGCCGAGGCCATCGCTGCTCGCAAAGACGGCGAGCCCCGTAAGCTGGTCAAGCTGCGGATGACCGGGAAGCGTATCGCCCGCGAACATATGCCGGTTCTGTTCGGCGAAGACGTGGTCGGCGAAGTCACTTCCGGGACCAAAGGGCCGTCCGTAGGTGAGGGTATCGCGCTCGCCTACGTCGACGTAGCTCACACCGAGCCAGGCACCGAGCTGGTGGTCGATGTGCGCGGACGCCCGGCAACGGCCGTCGTCCACGCTGGTTCTTTCCTCCCGTAACGTCACATTTTCACTCGCTGGAGTCCCCATGAACATCCCAGACGGCCTGCTTTACACCGACCACGACGAGTGGATCCTGCGCGAGGGTGACGTGCTCACTGTCGGTATCTCCGACTTCGCCCAAGACCAGCTTGGCGAACTGGTTCACGTCGAAATGCCCGAGGTTGGCGATACACTCGACGCGGGAGAGATGGCCTGTGAGGTTGAATCAGTGAAGGCTGTAGCGGAGGTCTACACCCCAGTCACTGGAGAGATCGTCGCCATCAACGAAGACCTCGAAGAGGCCGCCGAGAACATCAACTCCGATCCCTATGGTTCCTGGTTG
>JAACDH010000569.1 GCA_009936995.1 Rhodobacterales bacterium | reverse complement strand
CCGTTCGAAAGCGCGTGAACACCTTCCTGGACCTGGCCCGACGGACCTTCGCGGCCGCCGTCCCCCTGCTATTTGCCCTACCTGCCTGGAGCGCGCCGTGGAACTGAACGTCAACGACGGCAGCCGGCCTAGTAAATTCCGCCTCGATCAACTCGCAGCGGGCGAGCTCTCGAGCGAAGAAGAGGCCGACCTGCGCGAACAGCTCTCACCGGAAGCCCTGGCCCATTTGGCCTCCATTGAGTCCAGTCGCGGCGCCGTCGCGCCCCTCGACATTGCCGCCCTGCACGCACGCTCGGCCCCCGTCGCCGAAGATCCTCCCGCCTTCCCCAAGGTGGCTAATCTCCGCTGGATTGGAGCATTCTTAGCCATCGCAGCCGCCTTCTTAGTCATGGTGTTGGTGCCAACGCCTGGCGAGATCGATACGCCCGTCGGCTACGATGGCATTCGCGGCGGCAGCTCGGGGCTGCAGCTGTACAACCTCGACGGCGACGTGATGCGCCCCTATGACAACCTGGCCCTTGGTGCGGGCGACGTGGTCGCGTTCCGAGTCAACGCCACCGACCACCACACGGTGGTGCTGCTGTCGGTCGACGGCAACGGCGAAGTCAATGTCTACTGGCCCGAACATCCCGGTCCGGCCGAGCCCCTGCGTGGCTCCTCCGACGAAACGCTGCCCGGATCTCTCACTTTGGATGACGCACCGGGTCCCGAGGTCTTCATTGCCGTGTATGATCAGTCCGTTCAAGCCGCGACCGAACAAGTAAACACCGCCTGGAAACTGGGAGGAGACCGCGCCATCATGCAATGGGTAAATGACCAAAACGACGTGGACGCTCAACGGGTGCAACGCCGGTGATTCGCAACCTGCTCGCGCTGTGCGTGTGCCTCTGTGCCGCCTCGACGGCCTTCGCTGAAGAGTACCGGGCCGGTATCTTCGTGGGCAACAACACAGGAGGCAGCGCAGACCTGCCGCTGATCTTCGCCGTGAGCGACGCTCAAAAGATGCGCGATCTCTTCGTGGCCGTCGGCGACCTGAAGGCAAGTGAAGCTGTGCTGCTAGAGGACGTCCCCAAACGGGTGGTGGAAAACGCCTTCGACAACCTGCACAGCAAGCTGGTCAACGCCAACAACCAGGGCATGCAGACCACCCTCATCTTCTACTACTCGGGCCACGGCGACGACAATGCGCTGCACTTGGGCACCACCCTCATCCCTCATCCAGAACTTCGAGCCTGGCTAGATAACAGTGGTGCTGACGTCCGAATCGCCATGCTTGATGCGTGCCATTCCGGTTCGGCGATTCGCGCAAAGGGCGGCACCCGAGGTCAGAGCTTCGACTTCGGCATCGAGGTGGAGCACACCCGTGGAACCGCCATTCTTACCTCCAGTGCAGCCTCAGAGGTCTCACAGGAGTCGGCACAGGTCGGCGGAGGCTTCTTCACCCACTACCTTCACACCGCCTTGCTCGGCGCAGCGGACGACGACCACAACGGAGAGGTCTCGCTCACCGAGGCCTACAGTTACGTACACGCCGAGACCGCCTTCAGCACCCGCGACACAATAGACGCGCAAACCCCAGGCTTCGACTTTGATCTGGTCGGCTCGGGCAGCTATTCGGTGACCACCCTAGAGACCGCAAACGCCCAGCTGTCGTTCCAGGGTGGCATTGAGGGCGTCTACGCTGTCTGGGACGACTCTCGCAAGCGCTACGTGGCCGAGGTCCGCGGTGCCGAGCCCCTCACCCTCGCCATTCGCCCGGGCACCTACTACGTGCATCGCCGTCTGCCCGGTTGGGTTGACGAGGCGCGGTACACCGTCCGAAAAGGCGAGACGCTCGTCATCTACGAAGAGGACTTTGTCAGCGTCACCTACGAACAAACCGCCTCCCGAGGCGCGCTCGACCGACAAGTGCGCAAGGCGTCCGCTGCTCCATTGGCCCTGCGAGCCGTGTTCGGCGTCCGCACCTTCGGCGACAACTCCGTAGTGGGCCAACAATACGTACCCACCCACGGTATCGCGGGTATTCAGGCTCGATTCCTGCGCGCATCCAAGAGCTGGTACAGCTTCGAGGTTCTCAACGGCGGAGGCGGAGGCGTCCTGGTGTTCAATGAACTGGGCCAGCAACCGGTCACGGTCGCTTCAACATCCGTGGGCGGCGCGATAGGCTACGCCACAGCCCCGGCGTTCATTCGGGCAGGGCTCGGCGCTAAAGTCGAAGGCATTGGCATTCGTCGCAGTTTTCCCGAAGATCAGACGGCACCACAGTCCTCGGTTTCGCTGGGCTTGGGGCCCACGGCGTTTACAGGCGTCCACTACGGTCGGCTGTCTCTCGACCTTGAGTTTTCCTGGCTCATCATGGCCACCAGCTGGGACAACCTGGAGCAACGCCCCAGTTACGCAGAGCCCGTGCTGGCGCTGGGGTACCGCTTCTGATCCCCCCTCTGCTACTGCTCTTGGGGTGCGGAAACCCCATCACCAACGCTCAGTTCTACGAAGATGAGCTGTTCCTGGCCGCGCTGCCCAGTCCCGACCGACTCGCGCCTCCCTCTGAAGTTCGATTGGCACGGGTAGGAGATTCCCGTCTGCTGGCTGAAGCCGTCGAACAGTCCGCGCACCTCGAGACGCTGATGACCCTGCCCGCGCTGTCCGGCCAAGCGCTCCGCGAGACCCCCACCATCGAGCGCTCCGAGACTCGCCGCGCCTGGGATCCGGTCGAGACCGCCACGAT
>JAACDH010000568.1 GCA_009936995.1 Rhodobacterales bacterium | reverse complement strand
TGTTGAGTGTTGAGTGTTGAGTGTTGAGTGTTGAGTGTTGAGTGTTGAGTGTTGAGTGTTGAGTGTTGAGTGTTGAGTGTTGAGTGTGTCCAAGTCGGCGTTCTACTGCTGGCTGGCACGCAAACGTTGCTACACCGCTCGGGGACATCTTGCGGGTTGATAGGATGAGAACTGGCGGCAGTCCAACGACTTCAGCGCCCTGCGACCCACGTAGTGCAGCGTCCACAACTGCGGCGCGCTGTTCCTCGCCCTGGCGTCGTCTCAACAACCGCTCGCTTCCATGAGCTTCTCCATCGACGACATGGCGCCCCTCGCCGCCGCTAGCGTCGCCGAAGAAGGGGGGCTTAGGTCGAAGGGCTCGCCTGAAACCCACGATTTGCTAGAGATCGTGGAAGTGGACTACCGCAGATGCACTGGTTAAACTTCGGTTCCCAGCACACTCGGAGTCCCTCGCGTTGCGCTACTCTGTCATCATCCTCGCGCTCCTCGCCTGCGGCGTCGACAAAGATGCTTCTGTAGGCATCAGGGTCGAGCAGCCGGTGGTCACCGAGGCCCTGTCCAATAGCGATCGGCTCCTTCGCATCTCCATGGCGCTGCGGGGTGTTCGCCCCTCTCTGCAGGACTACCAAACCCTCGAGGCCGACCCCACTCAACTGGAGTTCATCGTCGATCGGTGGCTAAACGACCCGCTTTTCGGCGAGACGCTGAAAGACATGTACGCCGAGGCGCTGCTTATCCGCGCCGACACCGAGCCCATATTGATCTCCGCTGGCCCAATTATAGACGTCCCCTCCGACCAGGTCTTCGAGGCCATGAGCGAATCTAGTCTGCGCCTGCTTGAGCACGTCGTGATGAGCGATCAACCGTTCACCAACATCATGACGGCCGACTACCTGATGGCCAATCAAACCCTGTCGCTCATGTACGGCACCACCTACGACGAAAACGGCCCAGAGTGGCAACAGGCCGAGTGGCTGGACGCGCGTCCTGTCGCTGGTATGCTCTCGGATAGCGCCCTGTGGATGCGCTACCCCAACAACGGGTTCAACATGCACCGCGGTCGGGCTGCGTTTGTCGCCAAGACCTTTCTCTGCGACGACTTCAATACCCGCGACATCAATGTAGCCAGCGGCATCGACCTTTCCGACGAAGAGGCCGTAGCTGAGGCCGTCACCACCCTGCCCACGTGCATCGGATGCCACCAAGCCCTCGAGCCGCTCTCCTCGTTCTTTTGGGGATTCCAAATCGATATTCCCCGCACGCGTCAAAACCAGGCCTACAACGACTATAACTGCGCTGGCGAATACGGCGACGCCTGCTATCCCCTCGTCTTCTGGCGCCCCGAGCAAGAAGACGACGGGGCCGACTTCGGCCTGCAACCTCCCGGATACTACGGCGCTCCCGGCGACCGTTTCTCCGACCTAGGCCAGTTCATCGCAGACGACCCCCGCTTCGCGAGCTGCACCGCTCGACGCTTCCACGCCTACCTCACCCAAGGCGCGCTGCTGGATGCACCCGAGTCGCAGATCAATCTCTACCGAGACGCTTTGGTGGGGTCAGAATTCAGCGCCAAGGCCTTGGCCCGCGCCGTGGTCCTCGACCCCAGCTTCGCGGTTGCCCGCCAGGTCGATGGGATCGAAGGGCCCTGGCCCAGCATTCAGGTAATCCGACCTGAACAATACGAACGCACGCTGTATGCGCTCACCGGCTTCCGCCTTCGGTGGCGCCCCGGCACCTCCTACCACGGCACCTTCGAAGACGTAAACCTCGCCATCACCGACCGCTTTGGGTTTCGGGCCATGTCCGGTGGCATCGACGGCCTCCAGGTCACCCAGCCCACCCACACGCCCACGCCCACCAAGGTTCTTTTCATGCGGTACATGGCCAGTGAGTCCGCTGGATATGTGGTCGATGATTGGGTCGCGGGTGGAGCAGACGGCAAGGCTCTCTTCACCGAGATCCCTCAACCACTCTCGGCAACCGACAACCAAATTCGCGACCAGATGGTCAACTTTCACGCCCGACTGCTCGGCGACCACATCCTCGCCGACGACCCGGAAATCGACCGAACGATGGCGCTCTACCAAGACGCCATCACCCGCGGCCTGTCCGAGAACGACGCCTGGAAGCAAGTGCTCTCCGCCTTGTTCCAAGACCCTCGCATGATGTTCTACTGAGGTGGCCATGAATCGCCGACAGCTTCTTCTGCGTGGAACCGCCGCCGCCGCCCTAGGCGGTCTGGGCATCTCCAACCAGGCTCGCGCAACCACCCGCCCTACCAAGCTCGTCGTTGTATTCGTCAACGGTGGTTGGGACGTCACAATGGGCATCGCGCCCCGTCTCGACGACTCCTTTATCGAGGGTCCCCGAGTAGACGAGCTCGCCGACGTCCCCGAAGACGTCGAAGAACTGGGGGTCTACGGCGACCTTCATGTGGCCCTCAACGACTGTGACGTCGTCCGCCACGGCTCCAAGGTGTACACCAAGCGCCCCAACGCCCGGGTCTTCTTCGACAAGTGGTCCTCTCAATGCTGTGCCATCAACGGCGTTTGGACGGGCGCGGTAGGTCACGAACCCAGCACCATCCGGATGTGCACGGGCACCCAAAGCGGCATCAATCCCGATCTCGGCGCCATCGTTAGCCACGAATTCGGTGCCAACGTTCCGCTCGGGTACGTAGCCATCGCCGGCCTGCCCTTCGTGGGGCCCTATGCGGCTTCCTCGGGGCAGTTCGGCTTCAACAGCCAAATCAAGGTACTCTTCAACAAAGCGGCTTCCTTTCCCCCGCCGACTGAAGTCGACTCGTCCTACCCGCTGTTTCTGCAGTCCGAAGCTGACGAGGCGGCCGTGCAAGCGTTCCTGCGCGAGCGCGCCGACAACTGGAGTAAAATCCGGGGCGACAACAACCTCAACTCCACCAAGATCAGCGATCTGTACGAGTCGTACGACCGCTCCGCGTCCTTCTCGGCCATGACCAGTGATTGCATGGACACGCTCACTTTGGGTAGATCCCCGACATTGGACCGCCAAGCCGAGCTCGCCGCCGATTTCCTCTCGCTAAACATCTGCAAGTCCGTGCTCATCGACAGCAAGGGCGCCTGGGACACCCACTCCGGCAACTTCTCGCAGCACGCCTTCTACAACAGTCTGTACGGCGGCCTCGACACCCTGATGTCGTCGCTCGAGAGCCGCGGAATCCTGGACGATACACTGGTTGTAGTGGTCTCCGAGATGACCAGAACCCCCAAGATCAACCACAACTTGGGCAAAGACCACTGGCCGCACGCCTCGGTCTTGCTGATGGGCGCTGGCGTCCGAGGACAAACCAGTCTCGGTGATTACAACGAACTCATGGAATCCATGAAAATGTCACTCGAAACAGGGGAAGTTTCCAACAGCGGAGACCAGCTCACCTATGCAGAGTTCTTCGCAGGCGTGATTGAGCACCTCGACATCGACCCCGAAAAGTACCTGCCTGGCATCACCCCATTCCGAGGGTTTGTGGCGTGAGAGTCACGCCAAGCGTTCTGGCGCTGCTGCTGACTTCCTGCGGTGGAAAGCCAGAAAACAACCCACCTATCATGACCGGCGAGTGCACTGAACTTGTCTACGAGCAAGACATCAAGGGTTTCTTTTCCAACTGGTGCACGCCCTGCCATAGCGCTAAGATCACCGGCATCTTCCGGCAGGGAGCCCCCGAAACCATCAACTTCGACACGATCGAGGGCATGCGTCCCTGGGCCGAGCGCATCGCCGCCACCGCACTGGCCGACGCCCCCACCATGCCGCCCGCAGGGGGAACCACCGTCGACGAGCGTGCCCTCATCCGGGAGTGGATCGAGTGCGGAATGCCCGCCGACGACACCCCAGTGGCCAGCACTTGCGACGACGCCACGCCTGTTTCCGGCGCCCTCAGTCTCGCCACACAGGCCGACGCCGACAGCTTCTGCGCCCAAGGCCCCTTACTCAACCTCGACGGCAACGTCTCGGTCTCGGGGGACGTGTCGGTCGATTGCCTATGCCAAATCAACGGAGACGTGAGCCTTAGCGCCGGCAGCCTGGCCGGAGACCAGCTCCGCGCGGTCGAGGGTAACTTCTCCATTACCGGAGCCACCACCGCCACCAATCTTCCCGATCTCCGCGAGGTATCTGGCGACTTGTGGATCTACGACGCCCCCAACCTCGCCACGCTCGATCTCAACTGGCTGCGAACCCTAGGCGGTTCCTTGGTCATCGAACGCTGTGACCAGTTGTCCGAACTTCAGATTCGCCGGCTGGCAAGTACCGGCGGTGAAACCCGGTTCGAGGCCCTTCCCGCCCTCACCAACATGTACTCGGTCGAGTCCATCAACGACATCGGGGGCGACCTCATCATCCGCGACACCGGCCTTCTGGCCCTCGACGAGATGTGGGGGTTCATCCGGATCGAAGGCGGCGTCTATATCGACAACAACGACCACCTCGTCAGCATCACCAACTTCATCTTCCTGGCCGAAGTCGCCGACGTGCTGTCCATCACCGACAACGCCGCGCTCACCAAAATCATTGGATTCGAGCGATTCGAACAAACCGAGGCGACGTTGGTGTTCGAGCGAAACCCACTGCTCGAGAAGGTTCGCTTCCCCGCCTTGCTCACAGCCGGCGATCTCACCGGAACCGAACCCGGAATCCGAGTCGTCGACGCCCCTTCGCTCAGTGTGCTCTCGTTCCCCCTCCTGGACAGTGTCTCGGGCCTATACGTCGAAACCACAGGACTTACCCAATTCAACGGCGCCCAGGCACTCACCAGCCTTGGCAGCTACAGCTTCATCGACAACGCCTTACTCGAAGACGTCACAGGTGCCCCCAGCCTCACCTCCGTTGCCAGTATTTTGCTATCCGAGAATCCCGCCCTGCTCGAGGTCGGGGGCTTTGATGCGCTCACCGCGGTCAATGGCGACCTCACCCTGTCGCGCAATACCGCTCTTACCCAGCTCGGTGGACTCAACCTGCTCACCGATGTAGCGGGTTCCTTTGTACTCGACGGTCCATCCCAGGTCACGTCCATGGTCGACATCGCAGCGTTGCGAACCGTAAACGGCACACTCCAGGTGTCGAACTTGGGCCAACTCACCGACCTCACCGACTGGTACCCGCTGACCCGTGTGGGCGGCGACCTCATCATTGAGAACAACGCCACTCTGACCACCGCTGACGCAAACACCTTAGCGGCCGAAATCGACACCATCGGTGGTAGCGTGCTAATCAGCAATAATCAGCAGTGAAATCCCCGCACGGAGTATCCGATGCGCCGTATTCTAATAGTCCTCTCGTTGGTGGGCTGTCCCGGAAAAGACGACAAGCCAGTGGACTCTCAGAGCTCCAGCCTGACCACCAGCACGACAGTCACGACCACGGGTACCTCATCCCTGACGTTCACCGCCGGCCTTGTGCCCAAGAATTTGCTGATGATCTCCATCGACACGCTGCGTCGTGATCACGTCGATCCGTTCGGAACCAAGGGCCTTACGCCATTTTTGGGAGGACTAGCCGACCAAGGGTTTCGGGTCGACGACTTCCGCTCATGCTCCAATTACACGTTTCACGCGACCACCTGCGTGGCGCTGGGCCGATACGCGGTGGAAGGCGCCGAAGACTACGGCACCCTTCCCCAGATGAATCCCAATACCGGGCCTCTCGAAGATCTTCCAGACGGCATCCGGTTGATGCCTGACTATCTTCGCGAGCTCGGCTTCTACACCATGTTCATCACCGCCAACGGCATGTATGGCGAGCGGCACGGCAATGGCGCGGGCTACGACATCTACTTGGCGCCCGCCCAGTCCGACGCCACTCAAAACATCGCCATCGCCCCTACAATGATCGAGAATCAGCTGGCCAACGGCGCGCTCGGCACCGATCAGCCATGGTTCATGCACGTCCACCTCATCGATCCGCACTCCCCATACGACCCGCCCGACTCCTACCTCGGAAGACTGCAGGGCCTCCCCGATACGGGCTACGATCTGGGCACCAAAACCGGCCAAAACGAGGCCATCACCGCGATGAGAGACGGCGCGCCCCAAGCCGAGGCCGACAACATCTCCGAACAGCTGATCATCCGCTACGAAGAGGACGTCCGCTGGCTCGACGATAAGCTCGAAGTCGCTTGGGCCAATCTCGAGTCCCAGGGGTTGCTCGACGACACCTTGGTCGTCTTTTGGTCCGACCACGGCGAACAACAGTTTGAGCGAGGTGGATGGGCCCACGGCCAAGGTCTGCACCCCGAAGAGAACGACGCCATCTTGTTCTTCTGGTCTAAGAGCATCCAATCGGGCGTCCACACCGAACCCGTCGTTTCCATCGATATTCTGCCCACGCTGATCAACCTGTATGGCGGCCAACAACCCACCGAAGTGACCGGTCTGCCGCTGGGCATGGCCCCCGCCGACCGGGTCATCTTCTCCACGGCCTTGGCAAAAGCCGGTGCAATCGCGACCGCAAGCAGCGGCTCCAAGAAGCTCGTCTTCGCCTGGGACGCGGACCCGCCCGAGCTGCCCTATGACGCTCTCTACCAACCGTACGGCCTGCTGTACTACGACCGGGCCACCGACCGAACCGAGAGGACCGACTTGTACGACCCCGCCGATCCCGACGTCCTCGAGTTGTGGGGGCATCTCAAGCCGTGGGTCGAACGGATCGAGCCACACTCCGAGTACTACACGGCCACGTTCCCGGCCGAGCTGCCCTAACGAATCGCTCACGATGATGCGATAGCTACACGCGTGAGCGGTTTCGAGCCCTAGGGGAGACACATGCCAGCCCGATTGATCGATGGAGAGACAGATGCCATCGGCGGCGATCCCGCTCCAGGTTCACCCTCGCCCCATGAATCAGGCCCTACGCGAAACCCAACGCGCTCCGAGAAAACGGTCTAGACTGACGCCATGAACACGCTCCTCCTCATGACTACCCTGACCTTCGCCCGAGCCCAACCGCCCGTTCGGGCTGTGCCTCCAAGCTCTGCGGCCGGCCATGCGTCCAGTAAAATCAGCACCTCCGTGGGCCAGCAAGGCGGTGTCATCGTTCTTTGGCCAAGGATCATTCCAGCCACGCAAGACCCGACGATCCTGAGTACTGCCCGGTCTGTCCAGGCTCGATTGACCGCATTGGCCCGTGAACGGTACCCCACCCGGGCCATCGACGTTCGCCCCGAGCCGCAACGGGCCTGCCCCCAGGCCGGCTGCGAGGCCACCTCCGTGAGCGCAGTCATCGTTCACAACCAGGGCTCCTGCGTTGTGGTCGGCTTGGTTGCCCCCCCCGGTCGCTCCCCGACCACGATGATTCCGTGGGCGGGTACCGTCGACCTAAAACAACCCAGCGTTCCGTTCCGCGATTATCCAGAATCTAGCCTAGTCATCCGAGACTTCTTGGGCTGTGATGATCTCGCGGCTCCGCTCGCCGCCCAGCAGGAGCCCATCGCTGAAGCGATCCGCCTTCACTCCACACCCTAGCAGCGCCATACCCGCCGCCACTTGGAACGGACAAATCCCCGCGCTGACCGAAAACACAGTCGTCGTCGAGAAAAGGGGTGAACGTGGTCTAGCGAACCTGTGTTCGAGCCCCTGCTAGAAGGTCGGTAGCCGCTTGTCGAACACCCGCGGTGATCTGGGCACCTCCCAGCATGCGCGCAAGCTCGTCTTTTCGAGCGCTGGTTACCAACTCATTTACTTGGGTTCGCGTACGCCCCTCCGACACCTGTTTGGCCACCTGAAAGTGCTGGTCGCCCCAGGCCGCGATCACCGCCTGGTGGGTGATGCACAACACCTGATGATGTTGAGCCACAGTATATAACTTTCGACCAATGGCCTCGGCAATCGCGCCGCCAACACCCGTATCCACCTCGTCGAAGACGTAGCTACCCACGGGTCCCAAGCCTGCCAAGACCTGCTTCAGTGCCAACAAGGCGCGAGAGAGTTCGCCACCGCTCGCGACCTTGGTGAGCGGTCTTGGGGTCTCGCCGGGGTTGGGTGCAATGAGAAACTCGGCGCGGTCGAAACCGGTGGAGCCCAAACGAGCGCCGTTCACTTGGAGTTCGTGGGGCTGGGCAGCCACGGTGTCGAGGTTGACCTCGATGCGCGCGTGCCCCATGCCCAGCGCGCGGAGCTCTTCGCTGACGGCTCGGGCCAGACGGTCGGCGTGTTGTTTGCGCTGAGCAGACAAGGACTCGGCGAGATCGGCGGCCAGATTTCGAAGCGTTTGCGTGTGCTTCGCCAGGCGTTCGAGTTCGAGTTCAGACTCGTCGAGCACATCGAGCTCTGCCGTGAGGTCGGCGTGATGGCGGAGCGCAGCAGTGAGCGATCCGTGGCGGCGAACCAGGCGAGAGAGTTGTTGTTCTCGACTCTTGAGTTTGGCCAGACGACTGGGATCGGAGTCTAGCCGGTTGGCGTAGGAGGACAATTCATCGGCGATGTCTTCGACTTCGATACGACTGCTCTCGAGCCGCACGAGCAACGGCGCCAGCGCATTGTCGATGTGGGCCGCACGGCTGACCATTTCGAGGGCGTCCGTTAGCCCGACAACGGCGGAGCGCTTTTGGTAGCGCAATAAATCGGCAGCCTGCTCGGTGTTCTGGCGCAGGCCAGCTGCATGGGTGAGCCTATCGAGTTCGCTCAGCACTGGGTCGAGCTCGCCGGGTTCTGGGGCTACCCGATCGATCTCGGCGATTTGAAAACGTAGCAGGTCCATGCGTTCGTCGCGGTCTCGGATGGAGACCTGAACAGCCTGTTCGGCCACCAGCGCCAGACGGGCCTGGTCGACCGCCTGCCCCAAAGTGGCTCGCAGGTCGTCGACTTGGGCAAATCGATCGAGCCAGCCCAAGTGACTTGTGGCGTCTACCAAGGTGTGATGTTCGTGCTGTCCGCTGATGTCCAACCAGGCACCCGCACGCTGCCGAAGCGCCTGTACGGTACACATTTCTCCGTCGATATAGGCTCTAGACCTCCCTTTTGCCGAGACGGTACGACGGACCACCAGCTGGACGCCATCGAGCTCGATCAGGGCTTCGACCGATGCGGCATCGGCGCCGGTACGCACCAAATGCGGCGCCGCGCGGGACCCTCGGAGCAGCTCGAGGGACTTGACGATGATGGACTTACCCGAACCAGTTTCGCCGGTAATGATGTTTAGACCAGGACCAAACTCGATCTCGAGGTCTTCGACCACCGCCAAGTTTCGGATGCGGAGAACCGCAATCATTGGAGCTCCATGAATTCGTTGCCTATCCCTTCGTTCGTTCAGGCCACCGGCGCCAGTCATTTGGCGCGCCCGGCTAGTTTTTGTCAGATTCGAGGCGATCAAGCGCCGGCCCCATAGACAATGATACTCACTCTAAGCTAATCTGCCTGAAACCGGCTTGCAGGCGTATCGGGGGTGGGCATGACAAAATACGGGTTCATACTGACGACGAGTCTCGCGCTCACGGGCTGTCAATCACACGGCAGCATCCTACCCGTCAATTCAGGCACCACTCCAACAGGTACCTTCAATCCCACCAGCGGCACTGACACCGTCACCACTACGACCACAACCGCAACAACCACAACCACCAACGAGATTTTGTGCGAAACCCCGCCACCGACTCCCCAGGGGTACGACACCATCTGGGGTATTCCGACCAGCGAGGAGTTCACGTTCGACGCAGACGGCAACCTGCTGAACATCAACGACTCCGACGATCTGCTGTACCGCTCAAATATCATGGGTTCCACCGAGGTGCTCACCCCGTACAGCTCCTCCGAGGTTGGCGCTATCCGGTTCCTGAACGACGGTGATTTAGTGGTCGCAGACGAGGGCAATGGTGCCTTGATACGCCTTGGACTGGACGGCTCCAGCGAGGTCCTCCTGGGCAGTATTCCCGAGCCCAACAGTATCAGCGTGCACCCCGATGGCTGGATTTTCACCACCGCCGGCCATCAGATCTGGCGTGTCGACCCCAACGCCATTCAACCCGCCGAGATGATGTTCGAGCTTCCGGGTCACGACCTCGACGGCGTCACCTTCTCCCCCGACTTCGACTGGATGTACTTCAACTCGGACGATCAGGGACGCGTCTACAAGGCCGAAGTCACCGCCGACATTCGCCTGAACGCGCCCCTCGAGATTGTCGATCTTGAGGAAGGTTGGTCCGAGCTCGATGGCATGACCGTCGACGAGTGCGGTTGGATCTACGTGACCTTCACCGATGGCCGCATCAAGCGGGTGGACCCCCACATCGGCGTTGTGCAAGACTTCATCGACATCCCTGGCGGCTGGACCACCTCCATCCACTTCGGAAGCGGCGCGGGGGGCTGGGCGCAAGACCACGTATACGTCATGGACCGCAGCGGCGGAATCTACGACATCGAGGTGGGCATAAATGGCAAGTAAGAAAACCGCTATCGCTAATATTTCAGTGCCCGGCGTAAACACCAATGCTCAGCTGCCGCGCTGAACCGTCGATGAAGAAAATCCGATAATTTAGGGAGTCCCATGACCGCGTTCAATCCAGCCAAATTCCTCTCCATCATCGCGCTGTTGATGTTGACGTTGACCGCATGCAGCAAATACGAACCCGTATCCGTCGATCAATGCGCGAAAGTAGTCAGCAACGCACGAAAGGTAATGGGTAGCTCCGCCGACTCGAAGTCCGAAATGATGAAGCAATGCAAAGCGGCCACCGACCAGGAGCGTGGCTGTGCAAACGTGGCCACCACCAAGGCCGACTTGATGCGCTGTTCGATGTAGCTTCATAGCCGTGCAGACACCTGCGCGGTCGGCGACCAACGAAGCAAAAGGTGTCTACACCGCTCGCTATCATCTAGCCCCGCTATCGCGCCCTAAGGTACCGACTACAGCGCGTTGTCTTGGGCGGCGAGCAGGTCGTAAGTGACGTACACTTCGGACAGCGCCGTGGGCACAAATTCGATGAACACGATGCTGTTGCGGATGTCGTTGTAGATCCAGTCGACCTCTTCTTCGAAGGTGTAGATGACGCCGGCCTCGATGACCTCGACCTCGATGGTGCCGGGCACCGGCAGGTCGGACAGGAAGTACTCGCGCTTCAGGCCGGAGGCCTGGATGCCCAGCTGCTCAAGCACGTCGCCCCAACCGTCTTCGTCGCAGATTGGCGCGGTAATACCGCCGATGGCTTGGGTGATCGCGTTGTAGTTGTCGCCGGGCTCGGCGGCGCCTGCACAGACGGGACGCGGACTGACGATGGACGAGAAGGTGACCATATCTTCGGACCACTTGAGGGTGTCGAGCCAGTTGATGAACTCGCCCAACGGAATGGCGTTAGAGTGGTCCTCTTCGTCGGAGATGGCGACCATGTGCAGCGAGGCGTCTTCGCGGTAGAAGCCGTCATTGTAGTTACCCGGATTGATCGCGATGGCCGAGTAGGCCGCATCGCGCCCTTGCTCGTTGGAAGAACCACCGGTACCCAGCACCGCCATGCCTTGGAAGACCACTTCTGGGTTGGGGGTGGCTTCATCGATGAAGCGGTAGGGACCGGAGCTCTGCAGCTTGCCAGACTCGGAGGCCTTGTTCATGTCCGTGGACACGCTGCCGATGTGGTAGTCGAGGCCACTTCCCAGGAAGAAGTCCATGAAGATGGGGAAGTTCAGCGACAGCGCTGCTTGCTCGTTGGCCATAGAACCGGAGTTGTCGATGATCCAGAGGATGTCGACCTCGGGCACCTGAACCTGGACCAGTTTATCTTCTTGTGCAGTGACCGGAACGGGACGGGCGTTCGGAACACCATTCAGAGGACGGCTATCCAAAAGGTCGTTTTCGCTTGTGCAGCCACCCACTAGGGCCAGGGCAAACAGGAACTTTTTCATGGGACTCTCCTAGGCGTTCCGCTCTTCAGCGGGCACCGACACCCCCTTAATGCCCGATTTGAAGCCCCATCTGAAGTCAATTCTTTAATTTTGTAATCTTTTTCTCAGACGAGCGCCTACACCACACCCCGCCGTTGCTTGTAGGAAGCCCGTGGTGCGTGCGTGATAGGCTCGCGCCATGTCACTGCCACCCGGTCACCCGTACTTCCTCTCCAAACCCTCCGACCCTCACCTGCAGAAGGTCACCCGAGCGCTCGCCAACCGCGCAATGAAGGTCTATTTACAGGCGCCCGCCGTCGATCCAGTCGACCGGTTCGCGAAGGAGCTTGTCCGCAAGCTGTTGGCGACCTCCAAAGCCAACGCACGAGCCCCCTTTCTTCAGTCTAAGGCCCTCGACGCGCTTCTGCTGAAACGGCCACATCCCGTCGCCCCCCTCGTGCTCGCCGCCACGACTCACCTCAAGCGCTCCCTCACCGCGCCGCTCACGTTCCAGATTCAAGATGGTGTTTGGTGGGACCCCATCCGCAAACTGTCCATCGTCTCCAAGCGACTGACCCAAGCACGCGTGTTCGCCGATCGGGTCGAGTTGGTGATCGAAGGCGGCGGTAAGCGCCCGGCAACCCTGACGTTTACTGCAGGACAACGAACCCCCACGGTCGACACCCAATCCCCCGTCAACGACGTGCATTTGGTCTGGGACCGGTCCCGGGCATCGGGCATTCCCGGCCTCTTGCTGGGTACCAATCGCCCCGAAGCACACCCGCGAAACGACTGGGTACCCGTCAGAGAAGCCTGTGCGTTGCTCGTCGCCGCCGTTCCCAAGTGGACCACCAGCGTCGCCACCTCAGCCGAGTACATCGAACTGGTCACCGAGGCCGACACCGCCTGGGTCCCCAGACGCATCGCGGTGCCGAGTCACCTGCGCAATCCCCTGGCCGTCGCCGAGGCCATCCTCCGCAGCGAGCAGGAGAACCGCGTTCGAAGCACGGCGCTATTGGCGTCGTTGGGCGACGTCGACGGCATCGCAACCGCCGCGGGAAACGCGATGGTCGCCGCGATGTACACCCAGCTGGTCGCCATCGGTCACCCGCGACTCAACGGGGCCATGTTGCGACGTCGAGACGAGGTCCTCGCCACCCTCGAACAACAGGTCAACACCACCCGAGTCACCCCCTCGGGGCTCAGCATCTCCACCGGCATCGCCGCGATGAACACCTGGTGCAAGCGGGTCCCCAGCCGGTCCGTGCAGCATCGCGCCGTGGCCAAGTCCCGGCGAATGTTGGTGGTTTGCCTTGGATTCGAAGACTTTGTGTATGGCTGGTTGGTCGAACACCGAATGGTCGAAGCCGGTGCCCGACATGGCCACGTCGTCGACTACTTGGGGGTCGCCCCCCGCAAGAATCGAGACGTCGCCTGCGAGTTGGGCCTCACCGAGATGCCGCCTACGGTGTTCAACGGAAGCGAGACGCGCTTTGCTGAATACGACGAGACTAAGATCAAAAGGGTGCTCAACAAACTGCTCGCCGAGAACAGCTACGACGGCGTGTTTATCAACTGCCGAGGGGCCATCCTCGAGCACTTGGTGAATCATCCAAGTCAGTCCTTGCGGGGCGTCCCTATGGCGCTTTGGGACCGGCACCTGCACCACAGCGCTGTCGAGCTACAGGCCGCGCCTACGTTCTCGAATCTCGCAGCGCACAACGTCCGCGTGTTCTGCATGATGTCGCTTACACTTTTCCCCGAGCCTGCCAACTCCATGGCGGCCGCTGGTTTCCGCGACCATCGAATCGAGCAC
Source organism: Rhodobacterales bacterium (assembly GCA_009936995.1). GTDB lineage: Bacteria > Myxococcota_A > UBA796 > UBA796 > JAACDH01. Next base: position 11,662 of record JAACDH010000568.1, on the reverse strand, counting down.
ATCTATTGGCCCGTCGACATGGGCTACCTCGCGCCTCAAGCCATCCCCGTCTCGGACCACACCGAGGGCATCACCATCTTCACCGGCGGGAACTCCGGCCGGGACTACGACACCTTGTTCGAGGCGGTAACCGGCCAGCCCGACACGGTTCGAGTCGCCACCACCCTCCCCCTCGAGGCGCCGCCCAACGTCGAGCTGTTGGGACGCCTCACCCTCAGCGCCTTCGCCCGCGAGACCGCAGAGGCCGACGTCCTGGTCACCACCTTGGCCCACGCGGCTGGAGTCACCGGCATCACCGTCATCGCCATGGCCATGGCCCTTGGAAAGCCCTGCATCGCGTCGCATACGCCTGCGGTTCTCCAGTACATCACCCCAGGCGTTGACGGCCTCACCATCCCCGAGCACGACACCGAGGCGCTGAAGAGCGCCATCGCGCAGCTCCGAGACCCGGCCGAGCGCGCCCGGTTGGGCAAGGCCGCCCGACTGCGTGCTCAGGCCTTCAGCCTCGAGGGTTTTGTCGCCCGGGTCATGGGCTTCATCGAACAGCCCGAGCCGTTCACCGACGACACCATCACCCCCGAGTTGGTGTTCCCGCACACGCCCGTGCAGCCTCCCCAAGACACCTTCCATGTCGTCATCTTCGCGTGGACCAACGGCTGGGACCGGGCCCAGATGGTCGACCTTCAGCGAGGCCTCGAAGCCCGCGGCGTCACCGTCGAGATCACCTTCGGTATCCACCTCCCAGAGAACACCAGCGCCCTGCTCAGCTCAGACCCCGATCTAGTCGTGGTGAACAGCTTTGGCGCCGCCCGCGAGGTGTACGAGATCTGCTGGCGAGAGCGTCTGCCCGCCCCCAAAGCCGTCAAGGTCCTCGACTTCCACATGTTGGGTCGGGTCGACGAGCTCCAAGACCTGCTGGGTCGCGCCAACACCCGAAACGCGCTGGGTACGTGGTGGCCCGCACATAATCTGTCGGGCCTATCCGCATATCCTTGTTTTAAGCGTCTGTACGACAATGCTGGCATCCCTAGCGGCGCTATGGAGTTCATCCAAATCCCCGCGGTGCCCAGCGACAATCCGGTGGGCCCGCTGCCCTCGAAGTGCGCCTACTTCTTCGGCAGCTTCGGCAACGACCGACATCCCGAGGGCTTCCGCGAGGCGGTGGCGTTGATTCCAACGCTCACCCACCAAGCCCGATTCTACGGAAGCTGTGACAAGGCGGCCATGAAAGCCACGGGCATCCAAGCCTACGACGGCACCACGTTCGAGCCCTTTCTGAAGATCATGGCCCACACCCGCTTCGTGGTCGTGAACTTCACTGTGAAGGAGAACGCCACCGCCGGACTGTCCTTGGCCAACCTGGCGGCGCTGGCCGGGCGCCCCGTCATCATCACAGACTCCGAGCCCATTCGCGACAACTTCCCGGTCATGAAGCACATGCTGTACGTGCCGCCCAACAACCCCCAGGCGCTCGCCGACGCCATCGCCCTGCTCGATCGCGACGACGACCTGGTAAACGCGATGCACGAAGAGGCGATGAAGTGGCGCGCCGACTCCAATCACGAGGATTGGTCCGACCTTTTCCTGGCGCCGCTGCTGGCTTGGAATACACCGCTCTGACCAGCGCTGAGCGCGTGCTAGGGTCCAAGTCGCACGAGTCCACTTCGCACCTCCGCGTGGGTTCGCACGGGTACCTATGTCCCGCTCCATTCTCGCCATCGATGGCAACGTCTCTCACGACAGCTCCGTCACCGTCATTCACAATGGCGAGATCTACGCGGTAGAGTCCGAGCGCCTGGACCGCGTCAAGAAGTCTTCGGGACACGACTTCACGGTCAAGCACACCCCAGAGGGCCCCGTGTACACGGTCACCGGAGAAGGCGCCTTTACCCAGGCGATTGCGTACTGCATGCAACTCGCGGGCATCACCCATGTGGACTACATCATCCACACCCAGGCGCAAAAGTTAGTTCGTCAGCTAAAGCTGGGGCAATACCTGGCACTCGGTGGCACCATCAAGCGCTTCCCTAGCCATCACTTGGCCCATGCGTGCAGTGCGTTCTACTTCTCCGACTTCGCCGAGTCCGCGGTGCTGGTAGTCGACGGAAGCGGTCCCGAGCACGGTAGCCCCTTCAACATTCTCCAATCCATGTACTATTTCGATGGCACCCAGATCAAGGCCATCAAGCGCACCTTTGCCACCCAAGAACACCAAGTGGGCATCGGGCTGAACTACTACCTACACACGCACCTGATGGGCATGGAAGAGGGCTCTATCATGGGCCTGTCGTCGTACGGCGACCATTCAAAGTACCCGAAAAACATGCTCTACCGGGTAGGCGGCCACACGTACCTCAATCCCGCCAATCTGCCGCACCCCATCAGTACCAGCACGGCCGAGGCCCGGCAAGATTCCCTGCACAACCACTACGCCATCTCTGGCCAGGGTCCGGTCGACGCCGCCCGTAAGGACGTCGAACACAGCTTCCTAGCGGACGTCGCCGCCAAGCTGCAGCACGAGACCGAAGAGCGGATGATCGAGCTCGCGCTCGAACTGCACAAGGTGACCGGTGCGAAGAACCTCTGCCTCGCTGGTGGCGTCACCCTCAACAGTGTGGCGAACAACAAGATCCTCGAGCGCACGCCCTTCGAGAACGTGTTCATCCAGCCGGCCGCACACGACGCGGGCATCACCCTGGGCCTGGCCCTGTTCGCCCACCACCACCAGCACGGCGAGCCCCGTCGTCGCCGGCCCAACGTGTTCCTGGGCAAGGCCTACACCGACGCCGAGATTCAGCAGACACTCTCGCGGTACGACGCCTACATCACCGTCGAAGCGCACGACGATGTGTACCCAGTGGCCGCCCAATTGTTGGCCGATGAAGAAGTGCTGGCCTGGTTCCAGGGCCGCCTGGAGTTCGGTCCAAGAGCATTGGGTCATCGGTCGATTCTCGGCCACCCAGGATCTATCGCCGTGCGCGATCGGGTGAGCGACATCAAGCGACGGCAGCGATGGCGACCCCTGGCACCCGCCGTCCTCGACACCCACTTGGACGCGTACTTTCAGATGCTCAACCACAGCGCCTATATGCTGCTAGTGGCCAGCGTCACCGACCTCACCCGGCAGGTCGCGCCCGCGGTGGTTCACGTAGATGGCACTGCACGTCCTCAATCCGTAAATTGCGATGACAACCCCGTGTTTCATCGGATTATCCACCTGTTTCACGAGAAGTCGGGTGTGCCAATCTTGATCAACACCTCGCTCAACAGCAAGGGCGAGCCGCTCATCGAGAATCCCGAGCAGGCCGTGCTCTTCTTGCTGAATAGCGGCGTGGATGCCCTGGTAATTGGTGATTTCGTGGTGCGTAGAAAACCAGACTGTCCCACTGACAATCAGGTCAGCGTACGGGTCAAACGTGCGGAAGAGACCTGGAATTCCATCGACTGCGATGCCTGCGTGGTGTCCCTAAATCAACACCTCTCTCAGCTTCACGTGAAGAGCCTGGGCTTCTTTCGCGGCAGCTACAACGTGGTAATCCAGGTGACCATCGGCACCCAAGAGCGGACCCTCGATCTGGGCCTAGAGGTGTTGAAGGGCGGTGTGACCCAGATCATCAACAACCGCAACGGTGCGGCGATGTCCGAGAAGTTCCTGCCCCTGGTCGGGCCCTTTGTCATCGCTTTCGAACAGTTCCTAAACACCTCAACACCCGACAAACCATGAAAGGAATCATCCTCGCAGGCGGTAGCGGAACCCGGCTCTATCCAGTCACCCGAGTGGTCTCCAAACAGCTGCTCCCCGTGTACGACAAGCCGTTGATCTACTACCCGCTATCTGTGCTGATGTTGGCGGGCATCCGCGAGGTGTTGATCATCACTACCCCTATCGATAAGCCCCTGTTCGAGCGGTTATTGGGCGATGGTTCCTCGTTGGGCATGTCCATTGAATACGCCGTCCAGGCGCAGCCGAATGGCCTGGCCGAGGCGTTCATCATCGGCGCCGACTTCGTAGCGGGTGGGCCGTCGTGCCTGATCCTCGGCGACAACATCTTCTACGGCGCTGGGTTGGTTCAGATGCTGGCAGCCGCTCGCAATAACCTGGATGGTTGCACGGTCTTCGGCTACCGCGTGCACGACCCCGAGCGCTACGGCGTGGCCGAGATCGACGCCAACGGCAAGCTCCTTGGCATCGAAGAGAAGCCCGCGATCCCCAAGTCGCCGATCGCCGTCACCGGCCTATATTTCTACGACGAGCAAGTGGTCGACATCGCCGCAAACCTCACGCCGTCTGCCCGAGGCGAGCTCGAGATCAGCGACATCAACCAGGCCTATGTCGATCGTGGACAAGCCAACTTGGTACAGATGGGCCGCGGCATGGCGTGGCTCGACACCGGCACCCACGCGTCACTGCTCGAGGCCAGTCAGTTCGTGCAGGTCCTCGAAAAACGACAGGGCACGCGGATTTCCTGTATCGAAGAGATCGCCTACCGGCTGGGCTACATCAACCGGGCGCAGCTCGGTCTACTTGCAGATGGCTACGGTCGTAGCCCCTACGGCGCCTACCTTCGTGAGCTGGCCATAGAGCCCTCGCCATGAGGGTGGTGCAGACAGGACTGGCCGGACTGGTGGTGGTCGAGCCCGACGTCTACGACGATAACCGCGGCTTCTTCATCGAGACCTGGGCCGCGCATCGCTACCATGAGGCCGGGATTTCCTGTGACTTCGTCCAGGACAACCACTCTCGGTCTGCCGCGAACACGCTGCGGGGGCTGCACTACCAGTCCACGCCCGGCCAAGCCAAGCTGATTCGAGTCGTTCGCGGGCAGATCTACGATGTGGCCGTTGACATCCGCTCGAATTCGCCCACCTTTGGCCAACATTTTGGAATCCTCCTCGACGACCAATCGCACCGGCAGCTGTTTGTTCCGGTGGGATTCGCCCACGGTTTCTGCGTGGTCAGTGACGGTGCCGACGTGGGCTATAAGGTCAGCACGGCCTACAACGCGGCTACTGAGTGCGGCTTGGCCTACGACGACCCCGACCTCGCAGTGCCTTGGCCCGTCAGCGCGCCTATTCTGTCCGACCGCGACAAGGGCAACCAGTCGTTTGCGGCGTTCCGAACCCGGATGCAAGGGTGAACGTCTGGCTCACCGGCGCCGGTGGCATGCTCGGCACCGACGTGGCCAAACAGCTCCGTGCCTGGCGCGTTCCCCACCGAGGGACCGGCCGCGAGGTCGACGTCTCGGACGCAGACGCCGTCCAGTCCTTCGCCGCCAAGAGCCCATTTACACACATCATCAACTGCGCCGCCTACACCCAAGTCGACCAAGCCGAGACCGAAGAAGCCACCGCCCAGCGGGTCAACGGCGATGCCCTGGGCATACTGGGACGACAGGCCACGGCCATGGGTGCCACGGTGGTCCACTTCTCCACCGACTACGTGTTCGCCGGTGATAATCCCCAGCCCTACTCCGAAGACGCGCCCATCCGCCCCTTGAGCGTCTACGGCCGAAGCAAACGGTCCGGTGAGCAACAGCTAGAAGAATCTTGTGTTCAGCCCTATATCCTGCGAACTTCCTGGCTCTTTGGTGCCAATGGACCCAGCTTCGTGTCCACCATGCTCCGGTTGATGACCGCCCGCCCAGCGCTGGGCGTGGTCGCCGATCAGTTCGGTAGACCCACGGCAACCACCGATCTCCGAGACGCCGCCCTGGCCCTCGCCGGCATCGGACCACAGTCCCGCGAGCCCGCGCCATTTGGCACCTACCACTTCGCCAATCATCCGCACACCACCTGGCACGGCTTCGCCCAGGCCATCCGCCACGAGGCCGCTCGCCAAGGTGTCGTGCTTACGGTTCAGCAGATCAACGCCATCACCACCGCCGACTACCCCACACCCGCCGCCCGTCCCAAACACGCCATCTTCGACACGACGAAGATCGAGGCGGCCTTACAGACGCCCTGTCCAGATTGGTCCCCTGCCTTGTCCCAGATCATTCAGGCCATCGGCCAAGGAGCCTCATGACCCTGCGAAACCCCACGAATGTGCTGGTCACCGGAGGCTGTGGCTTCATCGGCTCGGCGTTTATCCGACGCTTACTCGGCAATCTTACGTTTACCGGCCGCGTGGTCAACCTCGACGCCCTCACCTACGCCGCCAACCCCGCGAACCTAAATCAGTACCAAAACGACGACCGCTATCTACTTGTGCAAGGCGATGTTTGCGACGGCCCGCTGGTCGGAGCCCTCTGCGACACCCACCAAATCGACACCCTCGTCCACTTCGCCGCCGAGAGCCACGTGGACCGCAGCATCGAAGCGCCGACGTTGTTTGTACAGACCAATGTGATGGGCACCGTGCAGCTGCTGGAGGTGGTTCGGGCCCGACCGCAGGTTCACTTTCATCACGTCTCCACCGACGAAGTGTACGGTTCCCTGGGTCCCACTGGTTTATTCCGCGAAGACAGCCCCTACCAACCGAGCTCGCCCTATGCGGCGTCAAAAGCCTGCTCCGACCACATGGTTCGCGCCTGGGAGCACACCTACGGCCTCAGCGTCACCCTGTCCAACTGCAGCAACAACTACGGACCCTACCAGTTCCCCGAGAAGCTGATTCCACTGTTGATCATGAACATGGTCGACCGTAAGCCCCTGCCCATCTACGGCGACGGCCTCAACATCCGCGACTGGCTGTACGTCGACGACCACGTAGACGCCATCTGGGCGGTGGTCACCGAGGGTACCTCTGGCCAGACGTACAACATCGGCGGCTCAGCGGAGCGCACCAATCTCGACCTGGTGTACGCGCTCATCGCCGAGGTGGCCCGCCAGTCGGACACGCCCGAAGCCGAGCTACGCGACCTGGTCACCTTTGTCACCGACCGACCCGGCCACGACCAGCGCTACGCCATCGACGCCAGCAAGATTCAGCGGGAGCTGGGCTGGACTCCGGTGCGTAATTTGGAGGCCGGCTTGGCGGATACCGTAGCTTGGTACCTTGGAAACGCCGATTGGCTGGACGGACTTAGAGCGCTCCGCGACGCGTAGCCCGAGGCCGTCATGCGTGGTAAACGCCTCCTTGAGCGCGCGATGCAAGCACCCGCTGCCCCCAGTCCCGGCGGCGACTAAGTGTGCGGCAACCCATCCCCTTCGACCCCAACCGGTCGCAAGCGTGCGTTCGAAGCCCGATTGAAACAGGGCCGCGGACTGCCGTCCAAGGCGTCAAATCCCGCCACGAGGAGCGCTAGTACTCGCGGGCCTGATCCCACACATCTTGAGCGACGGCATCGACGGTTCCCTTCGTCTTCATGTGCGCCTCAATCTTGGTGAGCATGCCGTCGTCGCGGCCAATCTCGAGGGCCTCGCGCCACGCTTCCTTGGCATCGGCGTGATTCTCTCGCAGAAAAGGCGTGCGCTCGGCAAAGGTCTCGGCCATGCGCTCGATGTGGGTATCGCTGGGCTTCATTGGGAACTCCAAGTTATTGACAGGTAAAGACTACACCTAAAGTGTTTCCTAGGTCAACTCGGCGGGTAGCCCGGGTGTGACCAGCGCCCATTGACTCGCGTATTATCGGCGTATGACAATCGGTATTGCGAATGTATCCAGAGTTCAATCCGTTCGATGGGCCCTAAGGGGCTTGACGCGCGGGCGTGCACAAAGCGCTCCGATAGGGCTCACTTCAGGGCTCACGCCGTCCATCTCGCTTAAGCGCGAACGCGCCACATGAGGTGTTGTTCGGTACAAGAGCCATCCCACAAGGTCCTTAGAGCGGGTCTGCAGGCGACCCCGTTCGAGTCGCAGGGGGGGCATGCTCACGTCGGCCACCTCTCGTTTGGAGGAGATCCTTCATCTGCGAGTATATCCGGGAGGCCGAATCTGCTCTTCGGGCGGAAATGGACAGTGCCGGCAGATGCGCCCGCAGCAGGCGCCGCGCCGCTGATGACACAGGCTGGTCATCACGAAAGCGCCGAGCAGGGGGTCGCGGTAGAACATCTCTCCTTTGGCCACAGCAGCGTCGTGCAGCGCGATGATTTCTTCGGACTCGGACATCTGGCCTCGTGGAGCGGTACTACCTGGCGTAGAATAGCCTCCATTCGGAGTCCAGGCCCATCCAAATCCGGCCAACAGGTCGGAGTGGCCTAAACAAGACGGTCCGGCGGGAACCTCAGCTTTGGTCGCGTACGTCGTCCACATCGTCCCGCAAGCGGCGAATGGACGCCGCGGTTCCTGGGCAAGACGAAGCCTAGACGAGCGGTCCAGACAAACCTCTGACGCAAGGGCCGCCAAACCCCCGTGATACTCAGGGAGCCAAGAGGTGTCCCATGACCTGGTTACTCGCTGCCCTGCTGCTCGGCTGTCAATCCGATGAACCCGCCAACTACGGCACCGGCACGCCCACCACGCTTAGCACCACCATCGACCCAGCCGTGGCCCATCCCAGCTGCCTCGAAGACGCTGAACTCATCCTCGAGACGCCGGACGAAGGCGACTTTGCCCAGTACCTGGAGTACGGTTTCACCCGGTACACTCAGGTGGTCGCCCCAGGCGGCGGGGTGATTCCCATCTTCGCGCAGACCGAAATCTCTAAGACACAGCTGCTTCGAGCTCGGGGAATTCTCCAGTTCTACCTCACCGATGTACCGGGTAGTACCTGGGGTGCCGACAAGTCGGATGTTGCCAATGCGATGGTCACCAACGGCGCCGCGCTGATGATGCCCAATGACGAGCACGTCGAGGGTGAGGAGCCGCCCCTGCCAGCGCAACCGCTGTACGAGCGCGAGATGCCCGAAGATGGCTCGGACTGGTTCATGGAGAACGACTTCAAGCACCGCGATGCCGCGTTCGAGGAGATCTTCCATCTGGTCCATGACACCGGTATCGGCACCACCGCGCCCGGCGTTCGACCCGAGTACCAAAGCGATCTGCTGGCCGAGGCGCTGCTGGCGGTCGAAGACGGTCGCTGGGGCATCCCCGTCGACCCAAACGTCGCCGAATGGATCGCAGAACTCGAGCAAGAAGGTAGTTTATCCCAAGAGTACATCGCGGCGGTCATCGACAGCTACTACGGGCTGTGGGGTCCCTGGGAAGATCGTCCTGGCGCCATGTGGGGAATCTACGCCGCAAAAAATCGCGCCGAGATGGCCAGCGTCGACCCGGTCGGCATGGCGCTGCTTGAGCAGTTCTTGCCGCCCATGCTCACCCACGAGATTCGACTCGATCCAGCACTAGACGTGGCCTTTACCCTCACCTTCGACCCCGCCCTGCCCTACACCCACAAGTCTCAGTACATGACGAACGTCACCCTCACCGGCGGCGTCAACATCGCGCTCACCGGCAACAGCGCCAACAACACCCTGCGCGGCAACTCCGGCGACAACGTTATCGATGGCGCCGATGGCGACGACACCATGGTGTACTGCCACGCCGCCGCCGTCTACCAAGTCACCGCCGACGGCGACAGCTGGACGGTCACCGGCCCCGACGGCGTCGACACCCTCATCGGCGTCGAGTGGATTCACTATGCCGACGGCGCAGTGGCCCTCTAGCGACCGTCCAACGCTCGTGCCAAGACCGTGCGGGCATGGCTCCAAGCCGCGAAATGTCCCTGGGCTGAAGATGCCCAGCCGACTAGCGCCGGCGACGCAGGCCTACCAGTAACCAAAGACCCAGCGTACAGAGCCCGGGCACCGGCGTGCCTCCGGTGGCGCTGCAGAACAGCGCCGGCCAAGGCTCGGGGGTTTTTGAAGAGGACCCGCCGGTCAGATCACCCGGGCCGGGTACTTGGACGTCGTCGTTGAGAAAGTCGTCGCCGTCGCAGTCCTGATCGACGCTGTCGCCGGCCACCTCGACGTTGCCCGGATACCGATCGTCGTCGCCGTCATCGCAGTCGGTGTCGTCGGCGACGTAACCGGGCGGCTGGCAGCCGCTGTGACTGCTCGCTGGGCCTCCGTAGCCGTCGCCGTCGACGTCGGCATACCAGGTAGATGCCGCCGTACAGCTCCCAAGAAATACGGCTACAGAGCCCGAATACACGCCGTTCTCGCCGTCGCGATAGACCCCCACGAGGACGTCGTCGGCCCCATCGCCATTTACGTCGCCAGCTCCCGAGACCGAGGTGCCGAAGTAGTCGTCCGGTTCTCCGTCTGCTGCGTTCAGCTTGAGTCCCAAGGACAGGTTTAGGCCAGCACTGCTTCCCTGGTAAAGCCAGGCAGAGCCCGTCTTTGAGCCACCGTCGCCATCCCATTGGGCGCCGATGATCACGTCGCCAAAGCCGTCGCCGTCGACGTCGCCCGCGCCAGACACCGCGATGCCAAAATGGTCATCGCCGGCTGCATCGGAGGCGGTGATCTTCACCTCGGTGGACGACGCTACGCCATCGACACCGCCGGTGTACAGATAGGCCGCCCCGGAGGCCCCACCTGCGTCGTCGTCGAGGTAGGCGCCCACCAGCACATCGGCGTAACCATCGCCGTCCACATCGCCGGCCCCCGATACACTGTCTCCGTACCAGTCATTGGCGGCGCCATCCGAGGCCATCAACTTTACCTCGTCCGCCGGATTGGTTCCATTGACACTGCCCAGGTAGACATACGCCGCACCCGAACCGACCCCGTTCTCATCTGCGGCCCGGGCCCCGACCACCACATCGCCAAAACCGTCTCCATTGACGTCTCCAGCCGCTGACACCGAGAACCCAAACTCGTCTAAGGGCACGCCATCGGAGGCGCTAAACTTCAGCTCGCTGATAACCTGGATGCCATCGGGCCCACCCATGTAAACATAGGCAGCACCGGGTTGAACGGCGTTTCCTGGCGCACCCACCACCACATCGCCGTAGCCGTCATTATTCACGTCGCCCGCATCCGAGACCGACCAGCCAAAGTCATCGGCGGTGCCAAATTCGACGGTGAGGATGACCTCGGTGCTGCGTTCGACGCCACCCGCACCGCCCCGGTATACATAGGCTGCGCCCACCGAACCGCCCCGGTAAGCGCCCACGATAACGTCATCGTAGCCATCGCCGTCCACATCGCCTGCACCGGACACAGACCAACCAAAGTAGTCGGCCTGAGCGGCATCGGACGCGGTGAGCCTTGTCTCGGTAGCGAGGTCGATTCCGGTGGCGCTGCCCGAGAAGACGTAGGCAGAACCTGTGCTTACCGCAACATCATCGTCGAACCATGCGCCCACGATGACGTCGTCATACCCATCGCCGTTCACGTCGCCCGCCCCAGAGACCGAGATGCCAAAGTTATCCTCAGTGTCCCCGTCCGACGCGAACAAGCTGGTGTCCTGGCTTAGGGTGGGGTCGACGGTGATCGGATAGGTAGCGCCTGTGTCATCGACGAAAATGGAGAGGCCCGTTTGCGTGTCAACCATCCACGCTTCGAGCGACTCGCCAAGGGAATCCCAAGCTTCTAGACCATCGTACCGCCACCGTCCGCCGGTGGTGCCCAACAGCTGCGCGCCACGCTGGTCGGGGTCGACCTGCCAGTCCATGGCCGGGTCGAGGGTGAGCTCGAGGACCAACAGGTCATCCGATGACTCTGGACGAACCTCTACATCCCAGCCCTGCTGGAGTCCACCGTTGACGGGCTGCCAGTACTCCAACAGCCCTTCGTACGGCAACGCCACCCGACGCAGACAGTCGCCACCGGGCAT
>JAACDH010000567.1 GCA_009936995.1 Rhodobacterales bacterium | reverse complement strand
CTACGCCGTAACAGCTCGATGAGGGTGGAGCGTAGATGAGTGGGGTCGGCCCGCATCACACCCAAGTTGGCAGCTAGACGCAGTTCGATGGTATTTTGACGTCGCCCGGCCTCGCTTTGGAACGCCCCCGCCACATCTTCCAACAGCTCGACAATCTCGAAGGTGAGCCGCTGCACGGGCTGGGTTCCGGTGTTCTGCTTTGCTGCGTCGAGGCCCGCGTTAATCAGCTCGAGAAGATTCTCGGCGGAGCTGTGCATACGCTGCAGGTCCTCCGCCATACGGAGAAATTTTTTGTCGCGGGCCTCCTCCATCAACACGCCCGCGAAGCCCATGATCGTGTTCAGTGGGGTACGAAGCTCATTGCTCAAATTGGCCTGAAACATGATCGAAGGTAGGTTTTCGACGACAAATGACTCTTTTGAGCGCTCACCTCGACGCATCACGGGTGCAGGTGTGCCTTCGCTGTCGGACCGGAAGACCACAAAGCCCATCCCAGTGTGAATATCGCGGGCTACCACAGACTCATTCGGCGAGACCTCACAGGCTAATCGCTCGACACTATCCAACAGTCCCAGGGCCGAAAGCGCTAAGCCAAGCGCCTGCAGCCAGTTGTCGGCGGACACTTCTTGGGGGGGATGTCCGGTAGCGTTGACGATGAATCGAGACAATGCCCGTCCAATAGGGGTATCTTGAGGATACATGAATCCGAACCTCGACGAGAATCCCAGGTTTGCCTGGGTAACCCACCGCGGAGAGCTCATTCTCTTAGAGGAGCTCGCTGCAGAGATGCGCGCAGAGCTCGATCGCCAGAGTATCGCAGTAGACCTATGGCCCTGTCAATGTGCCCTGCAAGCCGTTCGACGGGTCACCCAGGACCTCATCGACAAAAATGAGGTTTGGCCATCCTCCGACCTACTCCTCGATCGCATTAGCCAGGCCTTGCGACATCGCAGAATTCTGCTCGACCGCCAAACCTTACGCGCCGTGCTAGCAGCCTACTTGGTGCAACTCGAGCGCCACGACATCGCCCACACCCAGCTGTTCTGATAGGCACTGGACAGAGGTCCCATGCTCAGTCCACATCCAGAAGCCACGGCGGTGTTGCGCCGACTCCGTCCTGCCCGCGCCGAAGCCCTCGACGTGCTGTGGTCGGCGCCCGCACAGGTGGTGGTTGTGGGTCGGGTCGGCGTCGGAAAGACAACGCTCATCAACCGCTGGACCGGCGAAAACCATGCGGTGGGCCTCGGGGGCGTCACCCAAATGACCCAGACCGTCGCCACCCCGAACTGGCACTGGCTCGATACGCCTGGTATCGACAATCCCGATCGAGCGCTGTCGCTGCTCGGTCCCCTTGTCGACCGCTCCGACGCCCTGGTTTGGGTAGTCGACGGACTACAACCGGCGACTCACACCGCTCGCTTGGTCATCCACGAGTTGGCCGAAACCGACCAGGCGTTGGTGGTGCTGTGCAGCCGGCTCGACCTCGTCCCCGAAGACGAACAAGATTCCGTGCTCCAGCGCATCCGGGCCCACACACCGCGGAACACGCCAGTGATGGGAGGCGATCTTCGCGCCTGGAGCCAACAACCGCCCAGCGCCCTCAACAAGCCCTCTCCCCGACGACTCCGTGCCACAAAGAACGCCTTTCAAGACCTCCTCGACGTCCTCCAAGCCGCCCCACTTCGAGATCAACAGGGCTGGCAGAAACGACTGGTCGACGTCTGGCATCAGCAACTCCAGGGGGCGACCGACCACGCGCTCGCGCTGCTGGACAAGGGCGCGGTGTCGGGCGAAAGTGCATCATTAGTCTGGCTCTCCGACACCCATCCCCGATTGTGCGCGGCCGTTTCAGCGGCCTGCCCACCGGCCATGGAGCGCCCCTCCCTCCCCAAGCTTCGACTCGACTCCACCAGCGCCATGTCTCGGGTCGCCGCTGCGATGGGGGGGCCAGACCGCGCACGCCGACGCATTCGACAAGCCGCCGGTGCCTGGATGCTCGACGGAGACATGGCCATCGCTGACTGGGCCGCCGACCATCCAATGCTCAACGTAGCAGCCCGTCAACAACAGTCCGACTGCGACATCCTCGCCCATGCCCTCGCGGCCCTATGACAACGCTCCGCCCCATCCACAGCGATTACAACGCCTTCCTAGGGAATCCCATGGTCTATGCACACCGACTCCTCGCGTCCGCGCTCATCGCCCTCGCTGTCTCGGCCTGCGGTGGAAAAGACAACGGCGAAGACTCCAGCTCCGCCGATCTAAATGGTCCCCTCGTCTACGAATACGCCATCGAACCCTCACAGCTCGACTTCGAGGGACTGCCGGTGATCTACCATGTGCCCGACAACATCCGCGGCGTGGCCTTTGGGTTTCACGGATCGGGCACCGGGGCCACTTATGCCAACCGCATCGAGACCATCGCCTTCCTGAATGAGCTGCTCAAGAAGGACATCGGTTTCATCATCACCGAGAGCATCGACCGCGACGCGAAGCAGTGGGACACGGACTCCTCGAAGCCTAGCAATAACGAAGATCTCACACGCTTGCTGGCCCTCCGCCAACAGCTCATCGCCACCACCGCCATGACCGAGAGCCTACCGATTTTCGCGTTCGGCTTCAGTAATGGTGGCAACTTTACCGGTGTGTTCTCCAACATGTG
>JAACDH010000566.1 GCA_009936995.1 Rhodobacterales bacterium | reverse complement strand
GACGTTGGCGCCGGGGACCACGCCCAGGCCGCCGACCAGGCCCGCACAGATGTCGGACAGGATGTCGCCGTAGAGGTTCTCGAGGAGCATCACGTCGAAGGGGTCGGGGTCTTGGGCGAGGCCCATGCAGACGTCGTCGAGGCTGGCCTCTTCTTGCTGAATGAAGGGGTAGTCCTTGCCAATCTCGAAGAAGGCGTCGACAAAGGCGCCGTCGGTGAGCGGCAGCACGCTCTTCTTGTGCACGACGGTGATCTTGCGGCGACCGGCGTTGCGGGCGTACTCGAAGGCCCACTTGGCGATGCGCTGGGCGGCGTCGCGGGAGCTGATCTTCAGGCTGACGACGGTGTCGGGGTTGATGTGGTGCTCGATTCCCGCGTACAACCCTTGGGTGTTCTCGCGGAGGACCACTAGATCGACGTTGCTGTACAGCGACTTGACGCCGGGCAGCGACACCACGGGACGCAGGCCAGTGTACAGCTGTAGTCCTTGCCGAAGCTGAACATTTGCGCTGCGGAACCCGCCACCCTTGGGGGTGCCGAGGGGGCCCTTGAGCCCGATGCGGTTGTTGCGAATGCTGTCGACCACGCCCTTGGGCAGGGGGTGACCTTCTGCCTCGAAGGCCCTCATGCCCGCTTGGACGATCTCCCACTCGATGGGGGCGCCAGCGGCTTTGAGAATCTCTACAGCGGCGCCAGTAACTTCAGGGCCAATTCCGTCTCCGGGAATCAACGTCGCGCGATAAGCCATCCGTCCTCCAGGCGGGCACCTTAACGTGCTCCGGCGACTCGGCTCGGTGGTGGCCCGCTCGGCGACTTTATGGAGCGCGGTGTGTAAGCTCGGGGCGCGGCCGTCGTTGGAGACGCGCACGGAGGTCTCTAATGCTGCTGCTACTCGCCCTGATGGGCTGTAATCCAACGCCCGAAAATGTTCAACTGCCCGAAGTTCTCGGCGCCGAGACCCTCGAAGCGGTCCAGGTGATGCCCCGCATCGAGACCCGAATGGCGGCGGTCAGTCCAGCCCCCGCTCGGGTGCGCCCGGTGGTTAATTTACCGGAAGGTGAGGCGATTTTGGGCAACTGCGGTGGGCGTATGCCACAGTCCCGTCCGCGTCCGTCGAGACCCCGTGGTTCCGCCGGGTCGGCACCTCGTCCCTCTGCCAGTCCCGCTCCCGCGCCATCGTCGGCACCGATTCCCATGAACACGCCGACTGCGACCCCATCTACGGTGTCCAAGGCGAAACCGGTGGAGCGCAACGGGGCGGCGGACTTGCCGGCGAGTGGCACAGAAGGTGGGTTGCTCGGCGGAAACTTGGGGCCTGCTGGCCAACCAACCGGTGGTCTTGGGATGTCGGGTACTGGCAATGGTGGCGGTGGTCGCGCTGACGGCTGGGGTGACGATGCCTCAGTCGGTGACCTGAAAAAGCAAGCCCCGGCGAAGGTGGTTTCGGCTCCAGAAGAGGCGCGTCGATCACGAGACGCCGTCAAGGAGACGAAGAATCGGGAGAGCGCCGTGGACGCTACGACGGTGAGCACCGGTTCGACGCGTGCGGGCGGGGAGGAGATGAAACCCGAGTCCGAGCCTACGCAGGTGCCTCCTGCGGACGGCGATGGGTTGCTCCATCTGGGCGATATCCAACCGGTTGATGCGGCCGACGTGGCTGGAAATGCGCAAGAGAAGCGCATCGAGCCTCAAAAACCGGTGTACGATCTGGCGGACGCAGAGGACCTCGACGAAGAGCTCGTCGAGCTCGAACGGTCCAACCAGTGGTTGGACTGGGGCGCGACTGTGCACCTCTCGAACGACGACAGCATGAGCCTGGCCAGCGCCCAGCGCCTGCTGTGGACCACCCAGCAAGGCCGTCGGCCAAAGATGTCCGAGGTTCGCCCGCACGAGCTGCTCAACTACTTCAGCTTCGACACGGTCCCCGTGCCCGAGGGCCAGACCTTTAGCGTACTGGGAGCCGCGGATATCGAGGGCGAGACGGTGACGGTTGCGCTGGCCGTTCAAGGGGCCATTCCCGAGCGCCAACCGCTCGATCTCACTGTCGTCATCGACCGAAGTGGCTCCATGGCCGCCGAAGCGCGAATGGACTACACAAAGCGAGGGTTGAACAAGATGTTTGGTCAGCTGAAGACCGGCGACCGTGTCGATCTGGTCTACTTTGAGAGCAAGGTGTGCACGGCGCTCGAAGATTACGTGGTGGGCCGCGACGATCCGGCGCTGCTGGCTCAGGCGATGGCGTCTCTGCGTCCGATGGGGTCTACTGATCTCAACGGTGGCCTACAGCGCGCCTACAAGATTCAGAGCGGTCGCGAGGGGGCCGTCAGCCACGGTCGCAACCGCCGGGTGATGTTGATCACTGACGCGCAGATGAACGCCGGAACCATCGATCCCGGCGTGGTCACCCAGATCGGCCAGGAGCTCGAGGACCACAATATCCGACTCACCGGCGTGGGCGTCGGTCGCGACTTCAACGACGCCGTGCTCGACAAACTCACCGAGAAGGGCAAGGGCGCTTATGTCTACTTGGGCAGCGAAGCGGTGGTCGATCGGGTGTTTGGCGCCGGCTTCGACAGCCTGGTCCGCACCTTGGCCCACGATGTTCGCTTCAGCCTGGACCTGCCACCGAGCTTGGCCATGACCCGATTCTACGGCGAGGAAGCCAGCACCACGGCGTCTGACATCCAGCCCATCAACTACTTCGCGGGCACCTCCCAGGTGTTTCTCCAAGACCTCACGGCTCGAAACGGCGATCTGGTGCTCACCGATCCGTTGGTGATGCGCATCGAGTGGCGCGACGCTGCGACCGGCGAGCCCGACGCCCTCGAGCTGCGGACCACCGTGGGCGCGCTCCTCGACGGCGATCGGAGAAATGTGCACAAGGCACGGGCGCTGATGGCGTGGACCGACTGGGCCCAGAGCTGGGCGATGTCGGGTAAGTCAGCGGCCTGTTCGGCGGCCATGGACACGTACGCCGACCGAACCGCGCTGCTCGCGGACGACGCCGAGGTGCACTACCTAAGCGGACTGACCAGCCAGGTGTGCGGTCGGACGGTGGCGGCGACGCCCAAGGTTCCGGTGAAAGTGCGTGTTGACAGTGACATTCCTATCGCCGAGGTGCGGTTGGACTGCAACGGTCAACAGTGGTCGGACTCGATTGGTGGCGGCGACACGGTGGCGCGGTTCGAGAACGCCCGGTCGGGCAGCTGCGCGGTCATCTTGCAGGGCGCGGTGGCGATGCAGGCCGAGATCGAGGTGCCGAGCACGGGCGGCGATGTGCGCTGTACGGTGCGCGCCGGTCGGGTGAGCTGCTCCTGAGCGATTCTCCAGGCGATAGAGGACCGCCTGATGCGACGGACGTTGTGTGCAGCCACGCTGGTGGCGATGGTGTTGGGCTGTCGAGGGAAGGCCGGCGGCGCCTCGGTCACCGTGATGGAGCTAGAGGCGGGCGATGTGTCTTGCTACGTGTCGGTTCAGGAGGGCAATAAATCGGCGAACTACCCTAGTTCCTTCTACCTCTGTGAGGGTGGAATGGCCGATTCCGTCGCGCTGATTGGAACGGCGGCTGTGCTGACCCTTGAAAAAGATCATTCGACGTGTGTAAGCTGCGCCCATGGTCTTCGTTGGGTCGGCAACTGAACAACGCGACGAGGATTCCCATGTACAAGCGCACCGCACTCATCCCCCTGCTCGCCCTGCTTCCCATTGCGGTCTCTACGGCGGCTACGGTGGGGGCTCCTCGCGGCGAGGTGGTTGTGAACAACAGCTGCTTCAGTGACGGGGAGGACGACGAAGTCGCCCAGAGCGCCGGGCCCATAAGCCAGGGCGTCAGTGGTGGTTCGTCTTCGGGGTATGGCCGCGGTGCGGGTGGTCTGGCGAAAGGCAAGGGCGCGCCAAGGACCGGCGGGCCGCCTCCTCCGCCGGTGGTCGCGGCGCCTGCAGCACCTCCCGTCCAAGCCGCCCAGCCCGCGCCGGAGACCTTGAGCAAGAATGTGTTGAAGAAGATTCCGAGCGGTCGCTCGTACCAGGATGCGGTCAACGAGACCGCCTCAGTGAACGGCAAAGACAAGGGCAAACGCGCCAAGAACGAGCGGCAAACCGCCGCCCCCGAGATGGCCGAAGCCGAAGAGGCGGTGCCGGCCGATTACGACGATGACCTGGGCGGTGACGCCGACTTCGGTGACCTGGCTGCAGAGGGTCGCTTCCAGCAGGTCGTGCAGCAGGCGAAGGACTGGGGTGCGAAGATCTTCCTCTCCAATGACGACTCCATGAGCCTGGCCAGCGCCCAGCGCGTCATTTACGCCTTACAGCACGGAACCTACCTTGCCAGCAGCGAAGTCCGGCCCCACGAGCTGCTCAACTACTTCAGCTTCGACACCCAGATGCCGTCCAACGACCAGCTCTTCGACGTCACGGCGTCGGCCGAGCAGAACGGCGACCAGTTGGCGGTGGCCCTCGCCGTCCAAGGCGCGACGCCGGATGCTCAGCCCCTCGATTTGACACTCATTGTCGACCGCTCCTGCTCCATGGCCGACGAGGGTCGCATGGACTTCACCAAGCGTGGGCTGTCCCAGATGGCCGAGGAACTGAAGAGTGGAGACCGCCTCGACGTCGTGCTCTTCGACGACTCGGTGTGTACGCCGCTAAAGAACTTTGTTGTCGGTCGCGACGATCCCTCACTCTTGGCAAACGTCATTCGACGCATGCGGCCCGAGGGCGGCACCAATCTCAACGTCGGATTGAACGAAGGGTACGCGGTCGCTGGCGCCCACCTCGACGCCGAGGGTCGCAACCGCCGGGTGATGCTGATCACCGACGCCCAAATGAACCAGGGCGACGTTAACCCAAACACCGTCAGCGAGATCGGTCGGTCGTACGACGACAATGGCATCCGACTCACCGGCGTGGGCGTGGGCCGCGACTTCCGCGACGACGTGCTGGACCGGCTCACCGAGAAGGGCAAGGGCGCCTACGTCTACCTGGGCAGTGAAGCCGTGGTCGACCGGGTGTTCACCAGCGGGTTCGCCAGCTTGACCCAAACCATCGCTCACGACGTCCAGTTCGAGCTTCAGCTGCCCAACAGCCTGGCCATGGCGCGCTTCTACGGCGAAGAGGCCAGCACGGTCGCCGCTGACATCCAGCCCATCCACTACTACGCGGGCACCAGCCAAGTGTTCCTCCAGGACCTGTTCATCGGGCCGAATGGACTTCAGCGCGACGAGGCCGTGACCCTCACCGTCCGCTACACCGACGTCAACACGGGCGAGCCCACCGCGCGCGTGTTCCAGACCACCGTCGGCAGCATGGTGGACGCCGATCCTCACAACGTACGCAAGGCCAAGGCGCTGATGGCGTGGACCGATGTGGTTCAAGCCAAGGCCATGGGCGGAGATGGCTGCGGCGACGCACTCGATGTATATGGTCAACGTGCAGCAGTGCTCAGCCGCGACGCCGAAGTGGCCTTCGTGAACGGTCTAGTCACCAACCAATGTCCGGGCTTCGAGCTTCCTTCTGTTGTCGACGCGGTGCCCTACAAGGTGAAGATCGACAGCGACATCCCCATCGCTTCCGTGTCTCTCGAGTGCGGAGATAGCCAGTGGAACGACCGGGTGTCTGCGTCGGACACGGTCGCCCAATTCCAGGCGTTTCCGGGCGAGTGTACGCTGACCTTGGGCGGAACGGTGGACATGCGGTTGGCGGTGGTAGTCCCCAAGACGGGCGGCGACCTGCGCTGCACGGTGCGAGGGGGACGTGTGAACTGTAGCTGACCCCGTGGCGGAGGTCACAATGGGGTGGTTTGCGGAGGAGCTGGGCCCAGTCGTAGAGGGTGGTCGCGGCCTTTAATAAGGGATATTTCGGTGGTGAGAGGTTCCGATGCGCGCTGTTCTCCTTGTGATCTTGGTCGCTTGTGGTGGCTCCGATAAGATCGACGACTCGTCCGATACGACGTCGACCACGACGTCGACCACGACGTCGACCACGACGTCGACCACGACGTCGACCACGACGTCGACCACGACGTCGACCACG
>JAACDH010000565.1 GCA_009936995.1 Rhodobacterales bacterium | reverse complement strand
GTCGCTGGTGACGTATTGGTTGACGGTGTCGACCACTGCCGCACCAGCCATCGCCGCTTTGTACCGATCGACATGACCAATGGTCCAGGCGGTGAGGAAGCCTCCCCAGGACCAGCCGCCGTAGTACAGCTTATCGGCGTCGGCGATTCCGTCCGTGACGAGCTGATCGACGCCCGACTCGATGTCCTCCTGCTCGACTTCGCCCATTCGACCGCGATTGGCCGCGTAAAACTCGGCGCCGTTCCCCAGACCACCGCGATAGTTGAGGTTGAACACGGCGTAGCCTCGGCCGGCACAGTACTGCGCCCATCCGCTAAATTTGAGGACGCTGCTGCTATCGGGGCCGCCGTGGGGCATCACCACCAGTGGTGTGGGGCCGGTGGCACCCTTGGGCCGGGTGAGGATGCCGCTTAACGAGAGTCCGTCGATGTTTTTCCAGCTGACGACGGAGGTTTCGCCCAGATCCCAGTCGCTGACTTGCGGGTTTGGACTGTACACCGGGCTGACCCTACCTGTTTTGAGGTTGAGTGTGGCCAAGCTGGGCGGCGTGTTGGCGTCGGCGTACTGAACCAGGGCCGTCTTTCCTTTGCGATCCTGCAACAACGGACCACGCAAGGTGCCTTCTCCAAATCCGATATCGACCGGAACACCGCCACCGCGGGGGAATCGGAGTATGCGGTGCTCGGTACTCGACGTGATCTGCGCCAGCAGGCTGTTTCCGTCGGCGGTGAAGTTCAGTGCATCGACGGTAAGCTCTAGGCCTTCGCCTAGACGCCAGGTTTCGCCGTCGGACATTCGGCGAACCATCACTCGGTTCGTCAGCGAAGGCCCACCATCGCAGACCACCCAAGCCGCGTGGCTCCCGTCCGCCGACCACGCCATGTCGCCGGGACAGTCGGGCTCGGCCTCGATGATCTCTCGCTGGCCATCTTGTACGAGCACCAGCTGGCCCTCGACAATGGCTTGGTAGGGGTCGGCAGTGGGTGCGGTCACCAGCAGCCAGGCGTTGGCCTCCGCCGAGTATCGGGCATCGCTGATGTGGTCAGATCCGTCGGTGATTTCGTCGACTTTCTGGCTGTCGAGGGTGACGACGTACAGCTGGGTGTTGGTGTAGTTCTGCTCGAATTTGTAGGCGCCGTCGAGCTTCCCGTCGTCGGCCCCGGTGGCGTCATCTACGTCAGGAGAGGCCGAGAATACGATGCGATTATTACCCGAGAACTGCCACCATTCGGGTGACAGCTCACCGGTGTCGACCGGTTTGGCGTCGCCGCCTGCCAGGGGCAGCAGCTGCAGCTGGTCGGCTCGGGTGAACGCCAGCTGCGTTCCGTCGGGAGACCACTGGGGCGCGCCGGGATTGTGGTCGCCATGAGTGAGCTGGCGTAGGTCGCCGGTGTTTATGTCGAGCAGGTGCAGCTGCCGTTCATGGGTCCAACCCGCCTCGCTCGCGTCTTCGTCTTCGTCTTCGATCGCTTCATCGTCGAATTTGGAAGTAGAGAGGGTAAACGCGACCCATCGACCGTCTGGAGAGCGAGCGGCGGTGCCCAGCCCGGTCATCTCTACTAGATCTGTGGCGGTGGGGGGCGCGGCGAGGGCGGTGAGGGCGAGTAGAACGAGCATCAGAGTCCTCCGGGCAGATGATCTAACACGGGTCATCGGGTTACTTGGCGTCCGCGAGGAGTTGTATGCGCACCACGCCGCCGCCCGAACTCGACCACGCCCTAAGGTTAATGTCCCTTCAGTCGATGATTCACCGGCCGAAGTTCACCGGCTGGGAGAACATCCCCGACCACCGCCCGTTGCTCTTTGTGGGCAACCACACGTTGATGGGTGTTTTGGACGTACCGTTCCTGTTTCGGGCGCTGTGGAGGGAGCAGGGCATCTTCCTCAACATGCTGGGCGATCGTTTCCATTTCCAGATCCCCGGATGGCGCCGGGCCCTGCATCGCTATGGTGTGGTCGAGGGCAGCCCCGAGAACTGCGGAAAGCTGTTCGCCGAAGGCGCCTGCGTGCTAGTTTTTCCCGGCGGGGCTCGCGAGGTGTGCAAACGAAAAGGCGAGGAGCACCAGCTGGTGTGGGGCCGACGCCGAGGTTTTGCGCGCATGGCGGTCCAACATGAGGCGACCATTGTTCCTTTTGCAGCGGTAGGTGTCGAAGACGCCCTCGATATTGTGTATGACGCCAACGACATGGCCAACAGCCGAGTGGGCCGTGTGCTCGATTTTGTGGGGATCCGAGACGATCTTCGCCTGCCGGTGGTGCGTGGAATCGGTCCCACGCCTATTCCACGGCCCGAATGCTACGACTTCCACTTCATGGAGCCCGTCCAAGTCCGTGCCGCGAACGTCGACGACCCGGACAGCATTTGGGAGGTGCGCGAACGCACCCGCAAGCGCATCGAATCGGGAATCGCCCTGCTGCGAGAGCGGCGGGCGAATCCAACCTCTTAGCCCTTCAGCACGCCCAGCTCGGCGCCCACTTCGGTGAACGCCGCGATGGCCTTGTCTAGGTGGACGCGGGTGTGGCCAGCGGAGATTTGCACGCGAATGCGAGCGGCACCGCGGGGCACGACCGGGAAGCTGAAGCCGATGACGTAGATGCCGCGCTCTAGGAGCATGTCGGCGAACTTCCCCGAGAGGGCCGCGTCGCCGAGCATGATCGGGACGATGGGGTGCACGCCCGGGCGGATCGCGAAGCCGGCGGAGGCCATCTGGGCGCGGAAGTACAGGGTGTTCTGGTCGAGCTTGTCGCGGAGCTCGGTGGTGGCCGAGAGCATCTCGAAGGCTTTGATGGCGGCGCCGACGATGGCGGGCGCGACCGTGTTCGAGAACAGGTAGGGGCGACTGCGCTGGCGAAGCATGTCGATGATCTCTTTGCGACCCGAGGTGAAGCCGCCGCTGGCCCCGCCCATGGCCTTACCTAGGGTGCTGGTGATCACATCGACGCGACCCATCACGTTGCAGTGTTCGATGCTGCCACGGCCGGTGGGGCCGGTGAAGCCTGTGGCGTGGGAGTCGTCGACCATCACCATAGCGTCGTACTTATCGGCCAGATCGCAGACCAGATCGAGGCGGGCGATGTCGCCGTCCATGGAGAACACGCCATCGGTAGCGACCAGGATGCGACGAGCGCCATTTGCCCGGGCCTCTTTGAGCTTGGCCTCGAGGTCAGCCATGTCGTCGTGGAGGAAGCGGAAGCGGGCGGCCTTGCACAGGCGGATGCCATCGATGATAGATGCGTGATTTAGTGCGTCGGAGATGACGGCATCTTCTGTGCCGAGGATCGTCTCGAACAGACCACCGTTTGCGTCGAAGCACGAGGTGTAGAGGATGGTGTCGTCGGTCTGCAGGAACTCGGAGATCTGCGCCTCGAGCTGCTTGTGAATGTCGAGTGTGCCGCAGATGAAGCGGACGCTAGACATGCCAAAGCCGTACTTGTCCAGCGTGTCTTTGGCCGCTTGGATCAAGTCCTTATTATCGGACAGACCTAGATAGTTGTTGGCGCAGAAGTTGAGCACTTCGGCGCCGTCCGACACGCGGATATCGGCCGCCTGGGGCGAGACGATGATGCGCTCGTCCTTAAAGGTGCCCGCGGTGCGGATTTCGGTGAGCTCTTGCTCGATTTGGGTGCCAACGGTTCCGTACATGATGCCTCCACGAGGTGCCCTGGTAACCAAATCCAGGGACATCGCATAGGCACAGGACGTGAATCGCGTGCGTGACGGCTCGC
The DNA here is from genome assembly GCA_009936995.1 of Rhodobacterales bacterium. GTDB lineage: Bacteria > Myxococcota_A > UBA796 > UBA796 > JAACDH01. The sequence goes on along the minus strand of JAACDH010000565.1, from coordinate 500 downwards.
GGCGGCGCAACACCATGAGTCCGTGAAACCGTGTTCCGAGCAATCCCGAGGGCGCCGCGCCGCGGGTCGCGTCGCGGCCACAGCGCTTTGCGCCGTCGGTTTCATCGGTGCCGCTGGTGCCCGTTCTCGGCTGCACTGCAGACGACTCGCGCCCCCCGTAGATGTCTTGGCGTTGACAAGGTTGCATCCAAACTAGTGAGATACCGGCTTTTGGGTAGACGGCGGCGCTGTTTGAGGGCAAGTTGGCGCACGTTAGAGGAGAGACTCCATGCGACAAACATTGGCGATCACTCTGGTTCTCGCGCTTACAGCCTGTCAGAATGGCGGCGAGAAGTTTTCATCGATCGACCTTGAGCTCAAGGTTGACTCTCCCATCTACGGCAGCTTTACGGGCGATGAACCTGTGGTGGTCTCCGGTCATGTCACCAACGCCAAGGCGGTGGTTTGGGTCGAGGGACATGAAGTTGTGGTGTCTTCCGACGGCTCTTTCCGCGTCGAAG
>JAACDH010000089.1 GCA_009936995.1 Rhodobacterales bacterium | reverse complement strand
GGGCAACCAGTTGTTTGCGCGTGGATATGGGGTGTAGTTACGACCGAACCAGCTTGGCGTCCCACACGCGAAATGGTTGGGGTGCGCCGGGCGTCGCTTACGACAGCAGCTGCGACGGGTGCCGGATGGTCTACCAGAGGCGCCGATAGACATCTGGAGGATTGGGGCGTCGCCGATAATGGTCTTAGACCTGTTCGACCGCGTGGATTTGCCCGGGGAAGGCTTGCTGAAGCGTGCGTTCTACACCTAACTTGAGCGTGGCGGTGCTGGCTGGACACGATTTGCATGCGCCGTGCATGGAGACCCGAACGACGCCATCTTCGATGGAGACCAGCTGTAGGTCGCCTCCATCTTGGTGGATGCCGGGTAGGATGGTCTCTTCCAAGACGCGCATGACTTCGTTCTCGAGCGGGTCGGCGCGGGAGGGCAGATCGGCCGTGTCGACCTGGTGGCCGCACCGGAGGAAGTATTCGCGCAAGGCAGCGTCGATGCCCTGGTCGATGGTGTCCCAGTCGGACTCGCCTTCGCGTTCGACCGTGAGGCTGAAGCCTCTGAGCAAGATGCTAAGAACCCCGTCTACAGACAGGATTCGATTCGCGAGAAGGGGGTTGCTGGCTACACCTGGGTTGAAGTACAGCGGACGTCCGACCGACAACATCCGGTTGGTGAGGTATTGCCGATGGGATGGATTCGGCGTCTCTCGACCGCGCAACTCTAGGTCGACCGATACGGCCCAGCGGTCTTCTTTTCGCTCGAGGATTAGGCCGCGTAGTAGATGAAGATCGTCGTTGGAGACGCTGATGGGCAGGTCGCCGAGCTCGGGGGGAGGCGGTCCCTGAAGCTCGCCCTCTTGAACCTGGACGACTGAACCCCACTCGGCGGGACGGGTGACAAGGTGTAGCCCCTGACCTGCGGGTAGGGTTGCCAAATAGGCCCTCGCCGACGAATCGATCCGCAGCCCTTGCGCGGGATCGAGGGGCTTGAGTGCCTTGCGCAGTCCGAGCGCATTGCGGATGGTGTTCATGAGCCCCATGTGGCCCTCCGAGGAAGTACGGGGTGTATCCCCTGCACGGCTGTGAAGCCCGTTGGAGACCCATGAGCCCGCCCATGATCCGCGTACTCGAGCACTCGACGTGCTGGCTCGGGTCGGCTTTACAAGGTGCTCAGGCCGGTCTGCGACGGTGATGTGGCAGACCCCTACAACGGCGGATCGGACTGGTTCTCCTTGAACTTCGCGCAGCTTGAAGCCGCTCTAAACGCCTGGCTGGACCAGATTTAGAGCCGCTGTCTGCGCTCGATCTCGGCCAGCTCTTCCTGGAGCTTTCGGTACGACAAAAGAAGCGCCTGGGGCACCGCCTCGGGAGCGCCACACCCCTCTTCACCGTCGCGGTGCAAGCAGTCGCGGTAGTGGCAGCGCACGTCTTGGACCCCGGGGAAGTACCTACGCACATCCTCGGCGGCTAGACGACCTGGAGCGAAGGTGCGAATTCCTGGAGAATCGACGACCTCACCTCGTCCAACGGGGAAAATACGCGAGTGGGTAGTGGTGTGTTGTCCGGTGCCCCAGTAGGCGGACAGCTCGCCGACCTCGCCCACGTCTGTTTTGGGTAATAATGAGGCAATAATAGAGGTTTTACCTACGCCAGAGTGGCCAACCAGCGCCCAGGGGCCCTCGTCGGCGTTTGTGTCGATGAAGGATTCGAGCTCGGCCATGCCCTGCCCCGAATGTGCGCTCACTTGGAGCACCCGCAAGCCCGCCGCGACCCGCAGCGCCAGATCTACTTCGACCGCCTCTGGGATGGGCTCGTCGATTTTGTTCAGGCAGAGTACAACCCGGAGGTCGAGGGCGCTGCCGCCCACCCAGTAGCGGTCGAGGAGCCCGGCGCGGAACGGCGGAGACAGAGGCGCCGCCACCACCAGCAATCCCGCTAAGTTGGCTACCAGTACCTGCTCTTTGCCCCGTTGATCCACACGGATGAGCGCGGTTCGGCGCTTATTGACCCCCACCAGCTTTCCGCCAGTTCCTTGGGCCTCGACCCAGCGGACCTCGTCGCCTACGACAGCTCGCTGACCGGACAGAAAGCACACCCGTTCGCCGTCTTTGTCAGCGACCAAGACGCGGCGGCCGCGTGTCTCGACGACCCGACCGGGCAGGCTGCGGTCTTCTTTGGTTTTGGGAGGTCTTCGTGCCATGGATGCGCGCCCCCTGTATCCTCTTCTGCATGCGCCGTGACATCCTCGAACTCGATACTTCGTACGACCGGGCCAATCAGGCCGCCCCCATAAGCCTCGAAGACATCGAGGCGGTCCGTCTTATGCTCTCCGGCGGCTCGGTGGTGGATTGGCAGCGGCTCGCCTTTCGCGATGTTGACGCCGTCGACCGGTTTCTTAAATTACTCTGTCTAGAACCCGATTTATTAGACGATCAGGAACGGATTCGATTCGTATACAACGAGTCCGTGTCCTACCTCGAAGAGCACCTGCACCTGCGGTTTCCGGGACTGCTTCGCAATCCCATCGACGTGCGAGACGTATTTCTGTCGGCCTCTCAGTTTGGCGGATTTCGGCGTACCCAGATCTTGTCGTGTGTGATTTTGAAGCTGATGCACGTCATTCATCACATGGAAGCAGCGGATCTAAAGTACAAGACGCCGGTTTCAGAAGAGCAGTTCCTGGAGTTGGCACACAAGTCCATCTTGAAGCAGGCTCGGCTCATGCAGAACGCGGGCCTGAACCTGATCAGTTTCTATGGAAGTCGAAAGTCGAGAAGTTCAGTAATTACCAAGCTTCTAGCAAAAAAAGATAACATTGCAGCCACCATCTTCGACAAGCTGCGATTCCGAATTGTGGTCGAAAGTCCGTCCGACTTGGCACCGGCGATGGCTTGGCTAAAGAACAATGTGTTCGCCTTCAACTACGTGATTCCGCATCAAGCCCACAACAACCTCTTGGACCCCGACCATCTGGTCGATCTCCTCGACAACGCGGACGAGCTGGAGCGTGCTCTATACGAGCAGGAGATTCCCACGCTCGAAGAGAGCAACAAGAACGAATTTTCGGGGGATAGCTACCGAATGATCAACTTCATCGTGGACTATCCTGTGCGAATTCCCAATCCGCAGACGGGCACTCGAAGCTTCGAATTGGGCAACGTGGTGTTTGTGATGGTGGAGTTCCAGCTGCTGGACGAAGAGACAGCCCGGCTGAACGAATCGGGCGAGAACGCGCATAGTTTGTACAAAGACCGCCAGCATCAGGTGGTGGCCCGTCGACTGAAGCGCGGTGGCCGCAAACGCAGGAGCTAGGCTATTCGATGGATTGGACACCCATTTGCTGGTGGTATGCGACCCGGAAGACCAACAGGCTCGCCACGATGCATAGCGACAGCGCAAGTCCGGTCCAAAGTCCTGTTAGACCCCAGCTAAAGTTGAACCCAAGGGCGTAGCCCAGAGGCATGCCTAGTAACCAATATCCGATGATATTCGCGACCATCGGGCGGTGGATGTCGCTGAGTCCACGGAGAATGCCGAACGAGGTGACTTGGGCACCATCCGCGAGCTGAAAGAGCGCCGCGATCGGCAGAACGGAGAGGGCGAGGGCGACCGGGGCAGCTTCGTGCACGTACAGGTTTGCGAGCGTGTCGGAGAAGGTGATGAAGGCCAACGCGGAGAGCCCCATCGTGGTGGCGCTCATGGCCAATGCGGTCCAAGCCGCGGTGCTCCAAGGCAGTTTTGCACCCACCAGATTACCGACCCGAGTGGAGGCGGCTGCGCTGATACCCAGGGGCACCATGAAGGTGACCGAGGTGACGTTCAGTGTGGCGGCGTGGGCTGCGAGGGGCACGACACCCAGCCAGCCGGCCATCACCGTGACAGCGCCAAACGCCCAGACTTCTAGCGCCATTTGTGCGCCGACGGGTAGCGACATCCAGGCGACTTGGCGTAGCTTTACGAGGTCTCGAAGGTCGGTTTCCCACGGCTGGGCCTCTTTTAAGGAGGGTAGCGCGAGGATAGCGAGCAGGGCGAACATCGCGAAGCGGACGGTCATCGTGGACCATGCGGCTCCGGCAATGCCGAGCGCGGGCGCGCCTCCGTTGCCGAAGATCAACATCCAGTTTGCGACAATATTTATCAGGTTTCCAGCGCCGACGACCCACATGGCTAGGCTCATCTGTCCGCTTCCCTGGAGGAATTGGCGAAGCAGGGCAAAGCCTAAGAGTGGCGGAATAGACGCGGTGAGAATGACGACATAAGTGCTGGCGGGAACAATGATCTCGGTGGGTTGTCCAAGGGCGACAAGGGCCAACGCCGAGTGCCAATGGGCGAGCATGACCAGCAGTCCGACCGTTCCGACGACGATGCTGCCCCGCGCCAAGGCTGCACCGGCGACCCTTGGTTTTTGGGCGCCGTAGGCCTGGGAGATGAGCGGATCGAGCCCAAAGGCCGCGCCCATTCCGATCAGCGCGGTACCGAAGGCCCAGGTGTTGCCGATGCCCAGGGCGGCGAGCTCTTGGGTGCCGAGGGTGCCCACCATCAACGTGTCGACGACGCCCATGCTCATCAGTCCAAGTTGACTGAGTACGACAGGCCAAGCCAGCTGAGTGAGGGTTCGGATTTCTCCCCAGGAAGTGATGGGCGGCGGCATTTTTCCTCGAGAAGCGTTTTAATTCGCAGACAGCCTGGGATCTTTAGGGCCCTCGACGGGGAACACCTCGACACCGTGGTTCTTCAGGTAGATGACGCCGTTGGCCCCTGCATAGCCGCCCGACACCACGTAGACGCGCTTGATACCCGCATGGTGAATGAGTTTTGCACACATGGTACAAGGTTCGCCCGTGATAATCAGCCATGCGCCGCGGCAGCGAACGCCGTTGGCCGCTGCGTTGCAGACCACATTCATCTCGGCGTGATGGCAACCAATCTCCATTCGGGTTCCCGACTCGACGTTTTGAGTGTCGCGAAGGCAGGTGTCGCCACCGCAAAGATTGCCACCCCCACGGGGACCGCCGTTGTATCCGTCCATGAGGATCACATTGCGCTCGGGGTCGACCAACAGCGCACCGAATTTTCTGCGCGGGCAGTTACTCGCCTTTGCCAGTACCAGACACTGCTCTACGCGAATTCGGATGTGTTTGTCCTTCATAGTTCCTCCAGCACGCCAGCCTATCTCTCGGTAGGTGGTTTGACACCAATTGGGGACGCCGCTAACGGTTTGTTTCTGGAATCCAATCGCTCTCAGGAGAACCCATGTTCAACAAGATCGCAACTGCCCTCTCTCGCAACGAAATTACCGAGGTCGAGGCCCACTGTGATGGCCCATGCGGCGTGTACGACCCCGCGTCTGCTCGCATCGCCGGCGAAGCCGTGCTCTCCATGACCAAGAAGATGCTCGCCCTGGAGATGCCCGCTGCGGGCGACGCCAAGGCCATGGCCGCGTACCTCAACAGCATGAGCCGCTACGCGCTGATCAAAGAAGAGCAAGCGCACGTCTGCAAGAGCGAGCTTTTGGTTCTTTGGACCGACTACTTCAAGCCCAAGCACCTGGATGCGTACCCTGAGTTGCACACCGTCTTTTGGAACGCCACCAAGGAGTGCTCCTACGCCAAGCAAGAGGTCAGCCTGCACCACGCAGAGAACGTGATGGCCGCCTGCAAGCAAGTCCACGAGATGTTCTGGGCCTCCAAGGGTCGCGACGTCGCGTTCTACACCAGCTAGCATGCGGTCGATGCGCTCACCCAGGTCTTTAAAGACATGGGTGCGCTTGGCGCTCGGACAGGTGGAACTGCATCGTGTCTCGGGTCAGAGCATGTCGCCAACGCTAGAAGAGGGCATGCTGGTCGTACTCGATCCCTGTGCTTTTCAGCATCGGCTCCCCCGACCCGGCGAGGTTGTGGTGGCCAAACACCCGTACCGCAGCTCGCTGATGGTCAAACGGGTGGTGAGCATTGCGCCTTCGGGGCGGGTGCGTCTGTCCGGGGATAACCCCTCGGAAAGTACTGATAGTCGCAGTTTTGGGACCATCGCGTGGTCCCAAGTTCGGGGCTTGGTCGTGGGACATCTAGGGAGCTAATTTGGACGCATCACTGCAGGTCTTGCTGGCAACGGCCTCCACCGTTGCGGTGGTCCATACGCTTATCGGCGTCGACCACTCCCTGCCCTTCGTTATGATTGGCCGCGCCCGCGGTTGGGGGCTCTCGAAAACACTTGGCATTACTGCGGTTTGCGGCCTGGCTCATGTTGTGTCCACAGTGCTCTTGGGCGTCATCGGCATCGGCCTAGGAACGGCTGTTGAACAACTCTCGTGGATTCAGGCGATCCGCGGAGAGGTCGCCGCTTGGGGGCTCATCGCGTTCGGTCTCGTATACGCCTCTTGGGGCCTGTTGCACTGGGGGCGCCAGCACAACACGCACAACCGGTCCGATGCCTCTACGGTCACGCTGTGGTCACTGTTCGTGCTGTTTGCGCTTGGGCCGTGCGAGGCCTTAATTCCGCTGTT
>JAACDH010000564.1 GCA_009936995.1 Rhodobacterales bacterium | reverse complement strand
GCTATCCGCGCTCTTCTTCTTCACGCTAAAGGGCATGTTCACCTAGAACAACGCCGTATCTCCATGGAGTCCTTGTGAAGCGCACTGCTGGAAAATCTGCTTCAGAGGTCATCCTGGTCGGAGACCGTGACCTGGCCAAGGTGCTCTCCCGTGCGCTGCATGTAGATACAGAGGTATCTCGTTGGACGCATGGTTTTCACACGTGGCCAGCAGGTCTACATCCCGACGCCGCCCAAATTTTGGTTCGAGCGTTTCCCGGTGACTCGCTGCTCGATCCGTTCAACGGTGGGGGAACGGTGTTGGTAGAGGGAATCGCGGCTGGACGTCGTGTCCACGGTCGCGACATCAGCCCGGTCGCGCTCCGGATTGCCAAGGCGCGGAGCTGCGTCGCCGAAGAAGTGCTGCTCACCAAGTTCCGCTCTCGCTCCCGGAAGCTTGTGGCCGCAGCCCAAGAGGCCTCGGCACGGCCCCACGATGGCATCTATGGCGTAGTCAGCAGCTGGTATGCTCCGCACGTCGTGCACGAACTCGAGTCTCTTCGGGTGGGCATCGAGTCTTCCGACGCCGATATTCGTCCACTGCTCGAGGTGTGTTTTTCATCGATCTTGGTGAAGGTGAGCTGGCGTAAGTCGGACACCTCTAATCGGCGCGAGAAGCACCATCGTCCTCCTGGAACTGCGGCGATTCTGTTCCACAAGAAGTGCCGCGAGCTGGCCCGACGAATCACCGCGCTTCGCGAAGACGTGCCCGAGGGAACCCCGAGCGCCGACGTGCGCTCCTGCGACGCCCGCAAGGTGACGGTACCCGAATCTGTGGACTTGGTCCTCACGTCACCGCCATACCCCAGCACCTACGACTATCTGCCCATGCAGCACCTGCGGTCAGTTTGGTTGGGCGACACCCGGCCCGATCACCTCGAGATCGGAGCACGGCGCGACTGGCGCGACGGTGCGGGGTCAGCCCGTAATGGTTGGCTGGCCGACACCTTCCATTGGCAAAAAGCGTGTGCAGACGCCCTTAAATCCGGAGGCCATCTCGTTGTCGTCATCGGCGACGGCCTGTCTCCAGCGGGCGCCATCGACACCGCTAAGCCCACCGAAGACGCGGCCATCGCTGCGGGTCTAAAGCCTAAGGCGCGTGCAAGCGTTGCCCGCGAAGACCACGGACGCGGCACCCAAAGGTGGGAGCATGTACTGGTATACGAGAAGCCCTAGATGCAGCCGTCTTGGGTGCAGCTGATGCTGGTTCCGGTGCCATAGTTCAGGTAGGCGGTTGTGCTGCCCACCGTATAGACGTCGTCTGGGGCGTTCTCGCTAATACCCGTGCCCAAGTCGACCGAGGAGAGTGTGGCTCCGCCGTCTGTGATGCGAATACCACCGCCACTGATGGTGGTCAGATCGCCGTTGGAGACAACGGCGGAGTCGCTGATGTCGCCTTGGGCTGCGCCTCCGATATACACCCCAGCACCTCGTGCGGCGATGTTGCGGTCGATGGTGGTGTTGCTGACCACGCCCACCGACAAGCTGTTGAGGTAAAGACCGCCGCCGTATTCCGTGGCCACGTTGCCGTTGAGGTGGGCACCGTCGATGGTGACGACGGCGCTGTTGCTGGCGTAGACGCCTCCTCCTCGGACCCCCGAGGTGTTGTCTAGGACATCGCAGGTGTCGAGGAGGACGGCTGTGGAGAGCGCGAGGATGCCACCACCGGTCTCATCCGCGGCGTTGTTGCGGAAGGTCATATCCGCCAATGTACCGGCATTGGCGAGCGAGGAGAGGTAGGCTCCGCCGCCATTCATCGCGGTGTTGTCTTCGACCGTGCCCCCGGTGATGTGGCCGTCACGGAGGAAAAGACCACCGCCGAGGTCGTCGCTTGTGTTGTTGGAGACAACGAGACCGCTTCCCGTCCACACGGTGTTGTTGACCAGCAAACCGCCGCCTTGGCTGGTGGCTGTGTTTCCATCGACGGAGACGTTGGTCGCGTCGATGACGCCGTCGAGGGTGGCGATGCCGCCGCCGAGCAGTGCATCGTTTCCAGTGATAATGAGGTCGTGTAGCTCGCCGCTGGTGCACACGTAGACGCCGCCACCACTGTTAACGGCGGAGTTCCCCGTGAACGAGCTGTCGGAGAGCGTGGCCGTCCAGAGGTACACGCCAGCCCCGGATTCTGCGTTGTTACCCGAGGCTTCGATGCCCGAGATATGGGCGCCCTGGTACGCAAAGACCGCACCCCCGTAGTCGGCGCTGTTTCCGGTTAGGGTGGTTCCGCTGGCGGTGACGACACCACCGGCCTCGACCGCGAAGCCGCCGCCATAATCCTCTGCGACGTTGTCAGTGAAGCGAACGCTCTCTAGGCTTGCGCCGCCTGCGCTGAAGAACGCACCGCCACCTAGCACCGCGGTGTTGTCGGCGAAGACCACGTCGCGAAGAACGACGGCTTCGGCGTTGACTGCTGCGAGCCCTCCGCCCCGTTCACCGCCGCCACCCGACAAGGTGACACCTTCGAGGGTGAAGGTTCCGGCCGCTACCTCGATGACGGGCGCCGCTGCGCTGCCTTGAAGTGTGGTGTTCGCCGCGCCGCCGGGACCCCAGAGGGTGAGGTCGTGGGGGATGGTGAGAGCGCCGGCGATACTGCTGGTACAGATGCTGACCACCGCACCGGCTTCACTGGCGTCGATGGCTTGCTGTGGGTTGTCAAAAGTTTCGTTCCCCATTGAGATAACACCGTCTTCGGTGGTGGTGGGATTGCAATCTGAATCGACCCCGTCGCAGCGCTCGACCGCGCCGGGATAAACGAAGGGGTCGGTGTCGTCGCAGTCGTTGGCTGCGGCGTAGCCATCTCCGTCTGCATCTACACCGAGACTTCCGGTAGCCGTATCGCTGGTGCTGCTAGAGGACGGACTGTCGTCGTCTTTGCCACATGCTGCCAACAAGAGAAGAAGTGAAAATAGACGCATTGAGATCTCCCAGAGCACACCTTATGTTGAGCGCGCAACCGAGGGGCTCTTCTATGCACGGAAATTTCCCGCGACCGGGTTCGGTAGCCTGGATTGGGCTTACACCCAAGAAAATGGCGAAATTAGTGTCCGTTGAGTCGGCGGTGGCACAGGTGGGCTCGGGCTTGGAGGGCGATCGCCATTGCGCCTCTGGACGAGGAACCGGAAAGCGTCAGGTGACCTTGATCCAGTCAGAGCATCTCGACGTGATCAGCGCGCTGCTGGGCAAGTCGGTGACAGCGTTTGACACCCGACGCAACATTGTTGTGTCCGGGATCTCGCTGTTCGCTATGCGATACGCCCGTTTTCGCGTCGGAGAGTTGCTGCTAGAGGGTACCGGTATTTGTGCGCCGTGCAACCGAATGGAGGCCGAACTTGGTCCGGGCGCCTTTAACGCCATGCGGGGGCATGGTGGCATCACCGCGCGGGTGGTTGAGGCCGGTGTGGTGCGGCTTGGCGATGCGGTTCGGTACGAGTCTGGCGACCCGCCCAAAGGCGAGGAGTGAACATTACGGAGCCGATTGAAGACTAGATGCCCATTCCGGCGAGCAGCTCGGCCACTCGTCGGATTGCCGTTCCGATGGGCTTTGTGGCGAGCTCACGGTGGGCTTCGTCGAGTAAGGTGTGCGTGTGGGCAACACGCTCGATGGGAACCTCGGCTGTGTGCTCAAGGGTCTCTTCGATGTCATCGTGTACCCGCTTGAGGAGGTCGCGTTCGGCGTCGTTGATGGGCTCGGTTCCGGCTCGAAGATGTTGGCGAAGTTCAATGAGCAGGTCTTGAAGCGCGGGCTTGGGCATGAACCCTCCTCGGAGAACACTAGGGTAGCCACGTCTTGGCGTCGTTGGAAGGGGGCGGCTTCACTCAGTAGAATTGGATGATTTCGCACCGCCTTCGGACCAATCATCGTATTCGTTGTACTTGAGCGCCTTTCCTCGAACCCGATCGGCTGGGTACTTTCGGTTCGCCTTGGCCAGTCCAGCTTTAAGTGCAAGGGAAAGGTCTATTTCTGTACGATTACAGAAGTTGAGGAGACAGAGGAAAACGTCGGCGGCTTCTTCGGCCACGGCCTCTTTTCGGTTAGCGTTGAGTGGTTGTGGACCGTCGTCGGCGCACCACAAAAACAGCTCGAGGAGTTCTCCAGCTTCGACGGAGAGGGCCATGGCGAGGTTGCGCGGAGAGTGAAACTGACCCCAGTCGCGGTCGTCTGAGAAGGCTTGGACCTGTGCTTGCAAGTCGGCGAGGGTGGGGGCTCCGTTCATGATGTTTCCGATCCTGTGGTGTGGCGGGCCCGCCACGGATCGCACGTAACTTGGGCCGGTCGCCGTTCGCCGGTCCTTACTCGGGGAGGTCATTCGGGATACCAGGGCCCATGTGGTTTCTACTCTTCACTGCCTGCAGCTTTTTCACGCCTACCGATTCACCGCCAGAGTCGGCCGAAGAGGTGTCTCCTATGCCGCCGCCGCCGCACTGGGTGGTACGAACGGATGCAGAGCTCGATCAAGTGCTGCGCGACAAATGTGAGGCCTCATTGGCGGACAACAGACCGGTATTGATCGAGTTCTCAGCGCCGTGGTGTTCGGACTGCAAAGCCCTTGAGATCCTCGAACATGCTGGCGAAATGGACGAGGCCTACGCGGGGTGGCACCGGGTTCGAATCGACGTGGGCCGCTTCGAGCGTCACGCTGCCCTTCGGAAGCACTTTGGCGTCACCGCTATCGCGTTTTGGGCCGCGCTTCAGCCCACGGACTGTGAGGCCAACGTGGCGGTTTGGCCTCGCTTAGGGCGACGGGTAGTCGAGGTGTACTCGAACAAGACCGCCGATGGTCCCCAGGCTATTCGCGCTTGGCTTGCCGAGGCCGCGAACTAGCGGTCTCGTCGTCGACGGGCGAGCAAGCTCATGATTCCCAACATGGCCCACCATCCACCCATGGGATTTTCCGTGGCGCTGCAGCCGCATTCGGAACGGGCTAACAGGGCTTCGGCGGAGTAGGGCTGACCATCGGTGCCGTCGCAGTCTTGGTCCACGGTGTCGATGTTCTCATCGATGGCCGCCGGATTGATGTTGGCGTTGGCGTCGTTGCAGTCGCCACCCACTTCGACATAGCCTTGGGGTTGTTCACATTCATCGCGGGTGTTGTCGTCGTATCCGAACTCGTCGCCGTCGGCGTCTCGGTACCATGTGGCGTACAGCTCGGTGTCGGCGTCGCCGTTGCAGTCATTGTCGATGCCGTCGCAGATCTCTTCCATGCCGGGGTTGATGTCGGGGTTGACATCGTCGCAGTCGCCGGGCTCGGTGGTGGTGTTCTCGGGGGGGGCGTCGCAGACGTCGAACGCATTGTTGGGGTCGCCGTAGCCGTCTGCGTCTTGGTCGTAGTAGTAGGTGGTCGTGAGGCCGTCATCGATGAGGTCGTTACAGTCGTTGTCGAGGTCGTCACAGATCTCGGCGGCGCTGGGGTTGATGGTGTCGACGCGGTCGTTGCAGTCGCCACCCGTAGCGATGTAGTCGGCGGGGGGGTCGCAGGCGGTGATAATGTCGGCCTCGCTACCGAATCCGTCGCCATCGTAGTCGGGGTACCAATCGGTGGCGCCGGGGGCCAAGGCACCATCGATGTCGCCATCGCAGTCGTTGTCGATGCCGTCGCAGACCTCGGCGGCTCCGGGGAACACCCCTGCATCGTTATCGTCGCAGTCGCTGGCGGCGGTGAACCCGTCGCCGTCGTCGTCCAGGAGGATGCCGGGATCGGCGGACTGACCGCCGTATGCGCCGATGTCTATGGGGCTGCCGTCGAGGTCGAGGGGGCCAGGTGTGCCCGCGTCGATGGCGGGGGAGCCGACTGCTGGCGTGAAGGCATCGTTTCCGCACAGACCATCGGCTTGGTACAAGGAGAGCATGGGGTCGGCGAAGACCGCATCGGAACCTAGATCGCCTGGAACCAGGTTGCCGGTGGCGTCGCTGGGCGTATTACTGAACCAAAGGTTGTAGTTCCGCTCGCCGCCGTTACTGTCTGCGGAGTAGCCGCCACCGTCGGGCGCGAAGGCGATGATGTTGTTGTAAACGTCGACCGTGGTGAGCTCGGTGTACAGGTTGCCGCCGTCGGGGGCGTCGTTGGCGAGGAAGGTGTTGTTTATGATCTCGGCGTCGCCGGAATCGCTCATGAAGATGCCGCCACCAAAACCTATGGAGGTGTTCTCGACGAACACGTTGTTGGTCCATAGCTGGCCGTTGAGGGCGCTGCCTAGGACCCGTGCGGCCCCCGAGCTGTTGGTGCCGCTGTTGCCGCAGAAGATGTTCCGTTGAACGACGAGTCCGTTGTTGTTCTCGGTGGATAGACCGCCACCACGCAAGGCAAAGTTTCGGGTGAAGTTGCTATCGAGGACCTCGATCTCACCCTGAACGCCGCCGGTCGAAGCTGAAGCGATGCCGCCGCCGATGTCTCCTGCGATGTTGTCTTGGAAGACGGAGTCTTCGACCAACAGGGTGGAGCCGTCGAACCCATCGGGGAACCACCGCAGTCCGCCCCCGTTGACCCCCGCTTCGTTGCCCAAGACTGACACGTTGGTCACCCAGACTGTGCCGCGGCCGTAGATAGCCCCGCCGAAGTCGGCCGAGTTGCCGGTGAAAGAGCTGTCGGAGATGAAGAGCTCTGCGCCCGCCTCTGCGCGGACGCCACCGCCTGTCGACCCCGCTTCGTTTCCGTCGAATACGGTGTTGGTCAGCGTGGCGACCCCACCACTCCATAGAACGCCGCCGCCGTCTTCACCGCGGTTCAGACGGAAGACGGTGCCATCGATGTTGACGTCGGAGTCGGAGCCTACGAGACCACCGCCGACACCGATCCCGCCGCCGACGTTGTTCTGTTCGAACAGACCGCCGACGATGTCGACGAATGATCCGGTCCTGGCGTAGAGCGCGCCGCCACCATTGGGTGCTCCTGTTCCGGCGTTATTCCCTTCACCGACGTTGTTCGAGAAGGTGACGTTGGTGAGCAAGACGTCCGAGAATGCAGCGCGGATTG
>JAACDH010000563.1 GCA_009936995.1 Rhodobacterales bacterium | reverse complement strand
GGGGCAGCGACCGCGCGGCACCTACCGGTCGGAAACTCACCAGCGCGCCAACTGCGGCGTTCACGCCCAAAGTGATCGCCGACATCGCGAAGGAGGCCGAGCCGGTCGCTGAGAGTCGCTGGGCAAAGGTGGAACGAGACGAAGCGCCCGCGACCAAGCAGAGGCGCCGTGGCAAATCCGCGTCTACCGACGAGCCCCAAGTCGAGAAACAGCCCAGTCGCCGACGTCGTCGCGCTGCCCCCGAGCCCGAGGCCCCAGTAGCCGAGCAACCGGCACGACGCCGTAGACGAGGCGCTAAGGCCGAGGCCCCAAAGGAAGAGGAGCCGATTAAGCAGGAGGTCGCAGAACCGCCCAAGGAAACAGCGCCGCCACGTCGCCGTCGCAAAAGAGACGCATCCCCCAAAACAGAGGTGCCGGTGAAGGTCGAGGAGCAAGACGCCGTGGAGGCCAAGCCCAAGGCCAAGCCCAAGGCCAAGGCCAAGCCCAAGGAAGAAGTGCCTCGTCGCCAACGCCGAAGGTCTGCGCCTGCGGCAGAATCTGAAGCCGCACCTGCGCCAGAGCCAGAAGCCGTGTCAGCGCCAGAGCCGCCCGCCGAGTCAACACCCGAAGAAGAAGCGCCACGCCGGCGCAGGCGCCGAGGCGCCAAAGAGCCGGACGTCGCAGAGACGCCAGAGCCAGAAAAGGCTGACGAGCAAGCGGCCCCTCGCCGACGACGTCGTCGCAAGGAAGAGTCGTTGCTGCCTGCATTCTGCCCTGGCTGACGGACAGACAACGCACAACCGGATTAGCCTGCGCGGGCGCGAGCATCTTCAGCTGTTGAGCGCCAACCTGGCGCGCGGGTTGAACGACGGCAGCAGGTGCTCATTGCAGCGAACTCGCCCACTGGGAGCCCCTCTAATCTCTGAACCGACCTGGATTGTGGCCGGCCAACACACGTCCCGGGCGGACAATCCATCCGCGCACATCGCCTCCACTCTGGGTGATTCTTGCCTGGCGTCCGCAGAGCGCCGGTGAACTCAGCCTATTTCGCGTGTCCAAGCTCGGCGTACACGTGACTCATGAACGCCGATTCGTCGGGATTTACCCGACCGTCCGACGCGGCCACAGAATCGAGCAGCCGGACCACCCAATCGCGGTGCTCGGTGTCGGCGTGATGGGCGATCTCGGCCAGCACTTCGGGGAGCTGTGCCTGGCGAATAGTGGTCCGAAGTACGTTGTGAACCATGCGCTCGGCTTCGTCCGGAGCCATAGACACAACGCCGCCCGACAGTCCTTCTTCGATTGCTAGAATCTCCTCTTCGGCGATGGAACCATCTACCCGGGCGAGCTCAAGTGCCAAGAACACCGTGCGCTCGATAATGCGGTGTTGACCATGAGGATCGGTTCGACTGACCCTGGCGGGACGAATCTCTGGCGGTTGGCCCGTACGGTTCTGCTGGCGCAAGTAGAGGCCAAATGCTGCAAGGCTTAAACCTGACAACAACAGTACCAGCATGATGGCAGTCTGCATGCGGACCTGTATAACACACGCTACTTCAAGCGTTTACCTGTCGAGCTCGCCCACCGTATCTACGAATGCGTCGAGAGCCAGGCTGGCCGCTTGGCGCCACGCCCTCACCTCGTGAACCAAGTCTTCGCTACCCAACGCTCGCCCAAGTCTGGCGTGGAGTGCCTCGACCTCGGATGCGCTCATCTGCAGCCGAATCTGCAGCGCCTCGATCTGCGCGCAGACGGCCTGTGCATGCACAGCGCGCTCCTTGAGAGCTCCGAGCTGCTTTCGAAGCAACGGAATGGCCGCCGCGGAAGCTCCCACCATCTCGAGCTCGAGGTCGGCCTGTTCACGGGCCACCCGATCGGGCGCGTGGAGTAGGACGTAGGCCCTAGCGCTCTTTAACTTTGCTCCGATGGCGTAGATACCACCGATCCACTTGGCGAGCTCTCGTGCTGCGTCCCCGGTCGCGACGTCTCCGAGATCGGCCTTGCACAACAGCGCCTCGCAGGCGCGTCCAGCATTTCTGACTTTGATGAGCGCAGGGAGGTCTTTGGGACTCACAGTTCCCACGTCGAGCCGCGGAAGCGCGAGCCCATCGGGCAGGGCTTTAAACGACGATGCGCCCAACAGAACTCGGGGAATCGCGAACAGCAGGCAACCGGATGGTTCAGAGGACATAGCGCCATCGATAACCTATCCGCGCTGCGTTATCCTGTAGGGAGCGCATGAGGAATACTCAACCCTTGTGCCCAGGCGTGTGGTCCCCAAAGGACACTGGCTCGGAATTCTAACGGTCGCTCGATGCGACCTTCGGTACGCCCAACCCACCCTACACAACCTCGAGAGAGGCTTTCGATGGACCCGTAGCCTTGAGCTACTCGGGCTCCGGTAGGTCTACATTGCCCACCGCTTCCATCTGCTCAAGGTGTACGTCGAGCTGATCAGCTGTGATCGCGAGCAACTTCGATGCATACACCAAGACGGCCCCCTCTTCGGGAGCGAAGGACTCGTCGGCGAGGCTCGCCTGGAACACCTGAGTGAGTATGGCCAGACGTTCTTCAAGAGCCAAAGTCTCGGGAATACTGACCAACGCTTCGCCCAAGCAGCGTTTGTACCGCTTGGTGAAGACACCATTTTCGTCGGTAAAGCCGGCCTCAATCAGGCTAGTCTTAGGAAATACCCCAGAGAGGAAACGGCTCTCTGCGCCGGTAATCTGTAGGTCAGCCTCTATCGTTTTAAGCACCGCATGATACGAAATTGCCAGCTTCATCTGCTGGATCGAGAACTCAGACATCTCACTCCTCGTAGGCTAGAGCTTCCAGTTAACCACACCCCAGAAGGAGTAGTCGTCGGCAGTTTGACACGGTTTATTGGCCCAACCGTCGGAACTATCCTCGATTCGACAGGCCAAGCCCGCAGTCAACGCGCCGGCGGGGGCCCGCTGGAATGGCATGGCTTCGAAGTCCAGCTCCGTGCGCACCCCCACAGCTGAGGCCCCATGTGCGCCGGCGGACAGCGCGCGGTCAGCTTTAGCGGGGAAGAGCTCGTTCAGACCGTCGACCATGCGATGGCGCTCGCCAAACAGCGACACTCCGCCGGCGTTGACGTCCACCGACCACTCGTCTCGGTGGCTGCCGCGGGACTGAGCAAAGTCGTACGCTGGTCCATGGGCGCGGGACCACTGCCAGTCATCTGGCACGACCGCGGACTGCACGCCGCCCAGCCGATATCGATCGAGCCCAGAAGTGGTGTTGCTGAGGCCCAGGGTGTACGAAGCAATTACTGTACCGCCTTTGCCAAGCCATAAACCACCTTTCGCCTCGCCTCGGTTCCAGGCGTCGCCTCCAGTGGTTCCATATTGACCACGCAACCGTAAACGGGTGCCCATCCCCGCCGCTTTCGCCTCGACCGCCGCGAGCTTCAACTCAGCGTAGCCCACACTGCGCGCTGGCACGGCCACAACCACGGTCCCGTACGACGGATCGGCCCGCCCGCCGCCTGCAACAAACTGAGCGTCGTCATCACTCTCAACGCGATTGTCCATGGGATTGTCGGCCCAAGCGCCTACCCGCCAGTTCAAGCTGGCGGTAGTGCCACCGACTTGATCCGACAGCCGAACCAAGCCGCCATACCGCCGCATGAGCTCGGGATCCTCGGTGGCCGCAAACGCCTGCACACTCAGCTCCACCGGCAGTCCGCGGTAGTTGAACGCGCCCAAGCCACCGGTGACGCCTGTCTGACCGCCCCAACTGACCGCCAGCAGTGCGTCGCGGCGACCAACGATATCGCCAACGCGAACCCCCATCTCCAGCGCAGCCTGAGCGCGGGACCAAGAGCCGCCAATCGAAGGTCTCATCTCGGTGCGCCCCAGGCCGTACGGATCTGCCGTTGCCTGGACGACTTCGGGCGCATTGGGAGCCATAGGTGGCGCCGGACGGACGACCGGAGCGCTCGCGTCGACCGATACATCAGCCTGGACATCGGCAAGGTCGAGATGGTGAATCTGGTTGCCCTGCGTGGTCATCGACAGGAAGAACAGTGTGTCGGCGTTCGCACTCGGCTGTAGCGCTCCGCCACGGGTGCGGGTGAGTTGGCCGCGCGCGCCCCCTACACCCCAGACCTCGTGAATCTCGATGAAACCACCGGACCCCACGCTTGCGTAGAGAGAATCGCCGTCCGGAGACCAAGTGAGCCCGCTGTAGATGGGCCCGCCGCCAGAACCACCAATACGCCAGGTTCCACCTGCATCCTGGTCGTTCACAACGACCGTCCACCCCTTGCCGCGATGTTCGAGCCAGGCGACTCGGTTCCCGACGGGCGCCACGCTGGGCGAGTCGTAAAGAACGTCGACCGAGGGTTCGGTGAGGTTCTCGTAGACGCCGGATTCGAGGTCGACAACGACCAGGTGGTTCAACCCCCAGTCCTGCCGTACGGCCAGCGCGCGATCGCCTTCAGGGTACGGATCGGCGCTTCGGATATTGGCCCCCCGGGTGATCCGACGCTCGACGCCGGGGTCGGTGTTCCAGAGATACAGATCGGGACCCGCACGCCCGTCTCCTCGTCGTTGCCAACTGGTGAACAACAGCGAATTGTTGTCGGACAGCCAGTGGGGTTCGCCCGCGGCGCGGGTGACAAAGGTGCGGCGCTCGAGTTCCTTGCGGGCTGGCACCTTGGGGTCGACCGACAACACGTCTTCTGGGTCTTTCTCCAAAATCTCGGCGCGCGCATTGTCGCGTTCTTCTACCGCATCTTCATCTTCATCTGTGAGCGACCAGACCACCAGGTGGGACGGCCCGGCGGGACTGGTCAACACAGCCGCAAGCTTCTCTCCGTCGGCCGAAGCCTCTGGGCCGCCGGTGTACCACTGGGTCTCCTGCCAGAGTGTATCGGCATCGACAGGACGCTGGTCTGCGACGGACATGGCGTCGTGGATGACGTCGGCCCGGAATTGGTCGTAGAGCACCTCCGGATTGTCTCCAAACACACCTTTGAAGGACTCGTCGAAGCTGCGGGTCTCACGGGCACTCATCCGGACCCAGAGATCAACCAATGCGCCCTCACCGGCTCTCGCTTCGAGCCACTCGAGGTAGGCCGATCCTACGAGGTACGCGAAAGAGCCGCCCAAAAACCGACTAGAGGCGTCGAGTTCATCGTAGGCGGGCAAGCTGCCCTGCTGAGCAAGGCTGCGCAGCAGTAGCGCACGAAAATCTGCATTTGGCCGACCAAACCCAGAAAGCCTCCCCTCTATCACCGTGGCGTAGCCTTCACTGACCCAGCGTGGCGACTTGGTCGTGACCGGGCCTATTCCCGTGATCCCCTGCAGCGAACGGCCCACGGGATTGCGCGCGTCGCGCAGCAAATGGACCAAATGTGCATACTCGTGGGTGAGTAATAATTCGCCCCACGACCGGTAATGCCCGAGTACCGAGGCGCTACCCGGCGGCGTGGCCCACAGCTCGATGCGGGGAGCACCGTAAAAAGGCCATGCGCTGCCATTCGCTTGGCCGTAGGGGTCTTTGATGACCACGTCGATAGCCATAGGTGGCTCCCAACCCACTTCGGCATTCACGAGCTCTCGTATTGCCTCGAGCTGACCTGCGGCTTCGAGACCCCACTCTTCTGCGTTGGCAGGGTAGATCACCCGGAAGTGCTCGGTGGTGGTTAACCGCCATTCTTCGCTTGGCTCTTGCGCGCTTGCAGCACCTGCAATCAGCATCGTTAGCACGAGGGCACTGGTCATCGGTTCTCCAGGGTCAGTGCCAACCTAGCCGCCCGATTAGGCCATTGGTAGTATCTGGCACAAATCGACTTCGATTTCGCGGTGTTATTGAGACACGCCTGCGTGAGCGCTGAGAAACGGA
Source organism: Rhodobacterales bacterium (assembly GCA_009936995.1). Classification (GTDB taxonomy): domain Bacteria; phylum Myxococcota_A; class UBA796; order UBA796; genus JAACDH01. The sequence continues at coordinate 1,933 of JAACDH010000563.1, read as the reverse complement.
TGTTGACTGGGTAAACCGGGTCCGAAATACGCCTGCTTGTGCGGGAGCGGCGCACGACCACCCAGGCGACCGGTGTGTCATCAAGGCCGCAGGCTTCATGCCTAAATGGGTGGACAACGACGCCAGGGGCAGGCCAGGCTCTCCGAGAAAGAGCAGAAGCGCATCGATGAGGCCCTACTGCTGTGTCCCGGTTCGCCCCGTTGCGGCGCTTCGCATTGGCCCTTTACAATATTTTTAAATCGTCCACGGACTTTCCCGACCTCACTCAACAGCGCAGAGGGTCCATCCTGGATGATGAGGCCCTCAAGAAGCTCCAAAACGATGAATGCTTCAACAAACATCCCACCACATCGAGCGAGAGAATCGTGATTTTCGCGAGCGACAGCGCTCCCACTATCGTCCTCCCTCCCGCCATTCCCTGTGTGCGTTTCTCGACCTGCTCTGAGTCAGGAGAATCTCACCAACCCAGAACATTCGGCTGTGTCGACGGGAGCGAATCCCCAGCCTCAACCCGACCCAGAAGAGGTGCTCGAAAGGAGCTTGACTCCATTTCCGCATCACCGCAATCGCGCTGCCCGCAACGAACGGGCAGTTATGCCGGGGATTCTGGCGCGCGAACGTTCTTACGCCACAGCGCGAATCCTTAGGACCCAAGATCATTGCCTCAGGCGTGTCCACGTTGAGCTATAATACGACATGATTTCTGCATCTCGCATCCACGCCCCTGAACTGATCACCCTGGCGAAAGAGCTCGGCCTGTTTCCGGATACAGCGCGAAACATCCAGAAAGTTGCGAGCAGGCCTTTTTCATCCGACACGGACTTGGCGCGGGCCATTCAGCTGGACCCCATTGCGACTGCGCGGATGTTGAAGCTCATGAACAGCGGCTTCTACAATCTCAATCGCCCCCTCGTCGATCTCCGTCAGGCCATCACCCTGATGGGATTCCGCAGCGCACGTGATTTGGCCATCGCGCTGGTGCTAGGGCAACGGATGAGCCAACCCGCCGACACCACCCGTAAGGTCTGGGCGCGCGCTGTCCGTTCGGGCTGCGCGCTGCACGTCCTCTCTCGATACAACCGGGTAAGCCCGACAACGGATGCGTTTGTCTTCGGACTCCTTCACGACATCGGTCTGCTCTCGATGTGTGTGTTGGAGCCAGACTTTGGCAAGGTCTACGATTCCCTCGGCGGCGAATACGGCCCGAGGCTGGCAAACGCCGAGCGACTGTACTTTGGACTGTCCCACGGGGAGCTTGGGGCCGCATTACTGAATTCGTGGGGATTACCTGCAAGCATCGCCGACGCTGTCGCGAACCACCACGCCGACATCAACCACAACGCTTCGGCTGCGATGCTCGGCGCCGCAGAGTTCCTCACCCAAGATCGAACACCAACTCTCGATGAGATGGTCGCAAACGAAACCGTGATAGCCACCAAGTTGACGGAACGGCAGCTCTCGATCGCGCGCGGGGTGTACCTCGAAGAGATACACCGACTAGCCAAGTCGTTTATTTAACGCCGGCGTCGTAAGCCCAGCAGCCCCATCAGCAGCAGCCAAGTACCCGACACCGACGAAGATGTGACGTGGCTGCATTGCCCACCCGAGCCACGGTAATAGTTGCTGTAGATCCCGTCGGGATCGACGAAGTCGGGCACCCCGTCCTTGTCCTTGTCCTTCTGGCCCTCTTGTTCGTCCAGCAGTCCGTCGCCATCCGCGTCTAGGTCGAGCCAGTTGGGGCTGCCATCGCCGTCTACATCGTCGTCGGTCCAGTTGGACTCTACCTCGGTGGGGATGCCGTCGTTGTCATCGTCAGCATCGAGGTAGTCCACCAAGCCATCCTCGTCGACATCACTGGATTCGCCCTCTTCTATCGTCGGCACAGTGTCTCCGTCGTCGTCGGGATCTCGGAAGTTCTCGAGGCCATCGGAAT
>JAACDH010000562.1 GCA_009936995.1 Rhodobacterales bacterium | reverse complement strand
CGGAATGGGGTGGCTCCCCTGGCGTCCGCGGCAACCTCCCCGAGGGCGTCAGTCTCACGGTCCTCGACAACCAGGCCGCGTTTATCGAAGCCGCCGTGAGCAACCTCCGCGACACAGCGCTGTTGGGCGGCTTTTTTGCGGTCGGTGTGTTGTTCCTCTTCCTACGAGACTTCCGCGCCACCGCGATCGTCGGTGCGGCGATCCCGATGTCGATCATAATCGGCTTTGCGCCCCTGTACCTCAACGGCATTACCCTAAACCTCATGTCTTTGGGCGGTCTCGCGCTGGGCGTGGGAATGCTGGTCGACAATGGCGTGGTCGTGCTCGAGAGCATTCAGCGCTGGCGTGAGCAGGGGTTGGGAAGGACCGATGCGGCCGTTCGTGGAACGGCTGATGTCTCCGCGGCGGTCATCGCGTCCACCATGACCACCGTGGCAGTATTCCTGCCCATTTCGTTCGTCGAGGGTGTGGCCGGCGAGCTGTTCGGCGACCTCAGCGTGGCGGTGGTGAGCAGCCTGATGGCCAGTTTGTTGGTGGCGCTCTTTGCCGTGCCGACGTTAGCCGCCTTCGATCTCAACATCGGCGCAAACCTCTCTGAAAACCCCGCCATGAAGCACCTCATGGACTCCGACGGTCTGTCGTGGGGCGCTTGGTTGAAGGCCCTGGTGATGGAGCCCATGCGCGGCGTTTTAGTGGGGCCAAAGGCCGAGTTTTCCGGCTTCTGGACGTGGCGCAAAGAACGTCTGTGGCGCTGGATTCTGGTGCCTTATGCCATCATGCGATTCCTTGCCCATCTGGCCTTTCGGATGTCGGGCATGGTGACGTCGATCTCGATTGCGCTCTGCACTCGGTTCTTCATGCGATCGCTGCGCTTTGGCGCGACGCCCTTCGCCGGCGTAGCCCTGTGGGCGGCAGGTCGGTTCCAGGGGGTCTACGGCCTCTTCGAGCGCCGGTATACCGTCGCGCTGGGCGCTCTACTGACCAAGCCCGGCTCCGTACTGGGGCTCGCCAGTCTGCTGCTCTTCGTCAGCGTTGGATTGGTCGACCGGCTGGGCACCGAGCTAATTCCAGAGCTACATCAAGGCCGGTTTACGGCTGAGCTGCACCTGCCCGTGGGCACTCCGCTGGAGCGCACCTCGGTGGTGGTCTCCGAGGCGGAGGCCATCGTCAAAGACCACCCCGCAGTATCCGTGGTTTACAGCACCGTGGGCGTCGATCGTCGCGCGGATTCTCGGTCCGACGAGGGTGAACATACGGCGCGTTTAAGGGTCCAGCTCACGCCAGGTGGCGACCTCGCTGCGCGCGAAGCCCGGGTCATGGAAAACCTGCGCGATCGCCTCAGCGAGCTTCCTCGGATGAAGGTGAAGATGGTCCGACCCGCCTTGTTCAGCTTCCGCACGCCGGTCGAAGTGGTTCTGTACGGCTGGGAACTCGACGAGTTGCGCGGAGTAGGCGACCAAGTCGCCGAACGGCTCTCCCGGGTCGACGGTTTGCGCGATGTGCGCTCCAGCCTGGTGAGCGGTAACCCCGAAGTTCGCATCAACTACGACCGCGCGCGATTGCATCGGCTCGGGCTCGATGCGGCCACGGTGGCGGCCAAGGTACGCGACAAGATTCAAGGCGTCGATGCCACCGAAATCCATCAGGGCGAGCACCGCATTGCGCTGAAGGTTCAGCTGATGGAGAATGATCGAGGAACCCTGGCCGATCTGCGGAAAATCAACGTAAACCCCAATCTAACCCCGGTGATTCCTCTAGATTCGGTCGCCGACTTCGAAGAGGCCATGGGACCGTCCGAGATCCGTCGCGTCGATCAGCAGCGGGCGGTCGTGGTGTCGGCCAATCTCGAGGGATTCGACCTGGGTTCCGCCGGCACCGACATCGGTACCGCGCTGGTGGACCTCGACTTGCCAGACACCATTCGGTGGAGCATCGCTGGTCAGTTCAAAGAGATGGCCGAGTCGCTGGGGTCGCTTCAGTTCGCCCTGGGGCTGGCCATCTTCCTGGTCTACGTGATCATGGCGAGTACCTTCGAGAACATCATTCACCCCCTTGTCATCCTGTTCTCGGTGCCCTTGGCTTTGGTCGGTGCGGTGGGCGGTCTGGCGCTGTCGGGCTCGCCCATCTCGGTGGTCGTGTTCATCGGACTT
>JAACDH010000561.1 GCA_009936995.1 Rhodobacterales bacterium | reverse complement strand
GGTACCAGAATACGCCTCTTGTATGGACCATGGCGTCGTCGATGGTCGACAAAGGTTTGCAAACACCTGCAAACGGGGTCCTAGGCGCTTAGCGCTTAGCGCTTAGAGAGCACTTAAAGCGCTTAGGGTCAGGGATTTCTACTTTCTACTTTAGCCGTGTAAAGTAGAAAGTAGAAATACCTGACCCTCGGGACTTCCTGACCCTCGGGACTTCCTGACCCTCGAGACTTCCCGACCCTCGGGACTTCCCTCGGGACTTCCCATGTGCCTCAGCCGAAGCCGAGGGAGCGGGTGGTGATACTGCTCGGCACCAGCTCTACCCACTGTGCTGGGACCGTGCCGCGCTGAACGAACACGCTGGCGGTGGTGTGGGGCCACCTTGCCAGTTGGTGGGCATCTCGCTGTCGAAGATGAATAACGCCAAGAACTCGTCGGCCGTTCCCTAGGGGGTTGTTTCGTCATCGGCAAGATCGGTGACGGACACCACTGTCTAGCTGGGGCGATGGGTCACATGAAAACAGCCCGAAGTGAGCAACAAAGCGACGATAGAAAATCTCATCGTGTGGGTGTGGCATAGTCCCATTGAACCTACAACCATTGTCGAGCACCATCCACGGCGCCACGAACCTATGTCTCTTCCGTCCGTCCCTTCCGCACCCAGGAAGCGGCCACTCACTTTAGCCCGCGGACGCCACCGAGAAGCCCGAACCGTGCCGTTGCGATAGTGGGCCACTGGAGGTTGTTTGATCAGCGAATACCCACGTCCAGCCGTGACCGTCGAGCTCATCGTCATCGCCGCCGACCCGAAGGCGCTGCACATCACACCTACCACCCCAGCAACTTCCGCCGCCGCTTCAAGCGCTTGCGAACCGACGGCGTCCTCGAGCAGGCCCCCGGCCGTCGACACACCGGCACCAACCCCGCCTCCGTCTATCGCTTTGTCCGAGAGTTAAGCCCATGATCTCACTCCTGTTCGCCGCCTGGCTCACCGTCACTCCAGCCGTCGCTGGCGACCTGTCCAACCCGGCCACCGCCACCGAGGTAGCCCCAGCTTCGTACAAGGTGTTGTTCGAAACCACCGCCGGCGACTTCACGATCAAGGTCGAGCGCGCCTGGTCCCCAAACGGCGCCGACCGGTTCTACAACCTGGCGAAGTTGGGTTTTTATGACGATACGGCCTTCTTTCGGGTCCTCGAGGGCTTCATGGCTCAGTTCGGCATCCACGCCGACCCCGCCTTGTCCGCGCGGTGGATAGCTGCCCGCATCAAAGACGACCCGGTCCTCGAATCGAACAAGAAGGGCATGGTCAGCTTCGCAATGGCGGGCCCCGATACCCGGACCACGCAGGTGTTCATCAACACCGCCAAGAACAGCAGCCTCGACAAACATGGATTCTCGCCATTCGGCAAAGTAATCAGCGGCTATTCCACGGTGAAAGCACTCTTCCAACAGTACGGAGAGGGCGCGCCACGGGGAACCGGACCGAATCAGATGCGTATTCAGACCGAGGGGAATCAATACCTAAAGGCCAATTATCCCCGTTTGGACTACGTGATTCGCGCCACCGTGGTGGAGTAGGCCTACTTGGCCGCCAACCGACGCAGGACCGTGTGCAAGATTCCGCCGTTGCGGAAGTAGTCTACTTCTACCGGCGTATCGATGCGACAGGTGGTCTGGAAGGTGGTCTTCGTGCCGTCGAGATCGGTGGCCACAACGGTGACGTCCTGCAGCGCTTGCAGGCTGTCGTCGATAGCCACGTCGAAGCGTTCTTCCCCGGTAAGACCTAGGCTATCAGCGGAGTCTCCGGCCTTAAACTGCAGCGGCAGCACGCCCATTCCGATCAGGTTTGACCGGTGGATGCGCTCGTAGGACACGGCGCAGACCATGCGGACGCCCAGCAGCCAGGTGCCTTTGGCGGCCCAGTCGCGGCTGGAGCCGATGCCGTAGTCCTTTCCGGCGAGCACAATGAGCGGAAGCTGGTGCTTCTGGTACTTGACGGCGGCGTCGTAGATAAAGCAAACATCACCGTTCGCTGGTGGCTTATCGCTGTCGTAGCTCAAGCCGGGGAACGGCCCCGCAGGGTTCTCGTCGGGGCCCATGTAGGTCGTAAAGCCGCCCTCGGTGCCTGGCGCCAGTTGGTTCTTTAGACGAACGTTGGCGAAGGTGCCGCGGGTCATGACTCGATCGTTGCCGCGACGAGAGCCGAAGCTGTTGAAGTCCTTGCGGTCAACGCCGTTGGCCTTGAGATACGCGGCCGCTGGACTGTGGCTGGGAATGACGCCCGCAGGGCTGATGTGGTCGGTGGTGATGGACTCGCCCACCTTGACCAGAACCGCAGCGCCCTTGATCGCTTGGATGACCGGTGTCGCGGTTGGCATATCCACGAAGAACGGCGGCTCTTGGATGTACGTAGAATCGTTCTCCCACGCATACACGGCACCGTCGGGCGCGTT